>JBIJAP010000063.1:0-12173 GCA_044345715.1 Rubrivivax sp. | reverse complement strand
GAGAGCCGGCGCATCGACAACCAGTTGCGCGGCCGCTCCGGCCGCCAGGGCGACCCGGGCGCCAGCCGTTTCTACCTGAGCCTCGATGACTCGCTGATGCGCATCTTTGCCGGCGATCGCGTGCGCTCCATCATGGATCGGCTGAAGATGCCCGAAGGCGAGGCCATCGAGGCCGGCATCGTCAACCGCAGCATCGAGAACGCGCAGCGCAAGGTCGAGGCCCGCAACTTCGACACCCGCAAGCAGCTGCTCGAGTACGACGACGTTGCCAACGACCAGCGCAAGGTCATTTACCAGCAGCGCAACGAGATCCTCGAGTCGGCCAGTCTCGACGCGCAGATCGCCGGCCTGCGCAAGAGCGCGCTCGAGGCCGTCGTGCGCCAGTACGTGCCTGCCGAGAGCCTCGAGGAACAGTGGGACCTGCCCGCCCTAGAGAACGAACTGCGCGACGAGTGGCATGTCGAGGTGGCCTTGCAAGCCGAGGTCGAAGGCAGCGAGACCATCACCGACGACGACATCCTTGAGCGCGTGATCAACACCGCCGACGCCTCCTTCAAGGCCAAGGTCGAGCTCGTTGGCGGCGAGCAGTTCACGCCCTTCATGCGCGCCGTGCTGCTGCAGAGCATCGACGGCCACTGGCGCGAACACCTCGCGGCGCTGGACTACCTGCGCCAGGGCATTCACCTGCGCGGCTACGCGCAGAAGAACCCGAAGCAGGAATACAAGCGCGAAGCCTTCGAGCTGTTCAGCCAGCTGCTCGACGTGGTCAAGCGCGACGTGACGCGCCTGTTGATGACGGTGCGCATCCAGAGCCAGGACGAGGCCGCCCTGGCCGCGCAGCGCCTAGAACAGCAGGCCTCGCAGCTGTCGAACGTGACCTACACGCACCCCACCGAAACTGGCGAGGTGGTGCAAGAGGCCGACGCGGGCCTCTTGAGTGCTGGCGAAGTGGCGCGCGTGGGCCGCAACGACCCCTGTCCCTGCGGCAGTGGCAAGAAGTACAAGAACTGCCACGGCCGGCTGGCCTGACCGGCCTGGGCGGCGCCGCACGATGCAGCCGTCCGACCTGCTACAGGCTCCGGCCCTCATCCAGACGCGCCGGCTGCGCCTGGCGCTCCCCAGCGCCGACAACGCCGAGGCCTTGGCGACGGTCGTCCTCGACAGCCTGAACCGTTCGCTGCCCTACCTGGGCTTCATCGCCTGGGCGCAGAGCGCCCATGACGCGGACTGGGCAGCGCGTTTCCTCCAGCGCGACCTCGAAGACATCGCCCGAGGTGAGGTGCTCGTTTACTACGCCTTCGAGACGGGCACTGCCGATGGCGACGGCGCCTACGTCGGCCGCGTCGACCTGCACAGCTGGGACTTTGCCGTGCCCCGCTGCGAGGTGGGCTACGTCGGCGAGCCGCAGGTGTCGGGCCGTGGCCTCATGCGCGAGGCCGTGCTGGCCTGCATCGAGCTGGCCCTGTCGCTGGGCGCTGCGCGCGTGCAGGCGCTCAGCGAAGCCGGCAACGTGCGGGCGCTGCGCTTTGCCGAACAGGCCCTGGGCTTGCAACGCGAAGGTGTGCTGCGCCACTACGAGCGCGACGCGCAGGGCCGGCTTGGCGAGCAGGTGATGTTCGCCCGCGTGCGTGAAGACGTCCGCTGAGCGCGGGGCCTGGCGCGCCGGTTTCTACAATCTGTCGCTCTTTCGACCTTTCTCTCGCCTCGGCGACATCTGACCATGCCCGTCAATCTGTCCGCTCCCGATCCCGCCGCCCTGCACCCCGTTCCGGGCCTGCGAATCGGCACGGCGATGGCCGGCGTGCGCAAGCCCAACCGGCGTGACCTGGTGGTGTTCGATTTCGCCGCCGGCACACAGGTAGCAGGGGTGTTCACCACCAACCGCTTCTGTGCCGCGCCGGTGCAGATCTGCCAGCAGCGCCTGGCCGCTGGCATTGCCGTGCGTGCGCTGCTGGTGAACACCGGCAACGCCAACGCCGGCACCGGCGTCGACGGCCTGGCGCGCGCGCGCCGCAGCTGCGAGGCGCTGGCCGCACTGATGGGCCTGGCGCCCGAGCAGGTGCTGCCGTTTTCCACCGGCGTGATCATGGAAACACTGCCGGTCGAGCGCATCGAGGCCGGCCTGC
This sequence comes from Rubrivivax sp., assembly GCA_044345715.1. GTDB lineage: Bacteria > Pseudomonadota > Gammaproteobacteria > Burkholderiales > Burkholderiaceae_C > Rubrivivax. The sequence continues at coordinate 10,047 of JBIJAP010000063.1, read as the reverse complement.
CCGCCGCGCTGGCCGCCCGGCGCGACGACGGCTGGGCCGAGGCCGCCGCGGGCATCATGACCACCGACACGCTGCCCAAGGCGGCCTCGCGCCAGCTGCAGATCAATGGCCACACCGTCAGCGTCAGCGGCATCGCCAAGGGCGCCGGCATGATCCGGCCGCAGATGGCCACCATGCTGGGTTTCATGGCCACCGATGCCGCGCTGGCCCCGGCGGCGCTGCAGCAACTGGTGCGCGAGGCAGCCGACCTCAGCTTCAACCGCATCACCATCGACGGCGACACCAGCACCAACGATTCCTTCGTGCTGGCGGCCACAGGGCAGAGCGGCCTGCCGCGCATCGACAGCCTCGACAGCCCCGCCGGCCGAGCGCTGCGCGAGGCCGTGGTGGCGGTTTCGCAGCAACTGGCGCAGGCCATCGTGCGCGACGGCGAAGGCGCCACCAAGTTCATCACCGTGCAGGTGCAGGGCGGCCGCGACGAGGCCGAGTGCCGGCTCGCGGCCTACGCCATCGCGCACTCGCCGCTGGTGAAGACGGCCTTCTTCGCGTCGGATCCCAACCTCGGCCGCATCCTTGCCGCCGTGGGCTACGCCGGCATCGCTGATCTGGACCAGGGCCTGATCGACCTCTTCCTCGACGACGTGCACGTGGTCGAGCGCGGCGGCCGCCTCGCCAGCTACCGCGAGGAAGACGGCAAACGGGTGATGAAAGGCAGCGAGATCACGATCCGCGTGCAGCTGCACCGCGGGCCGGCACAAACCACCGTGTGGACCTGCGACCTGAGCCACGACTACGTGAGCATCAACGCCGACTACCGCAGTTGAGCCGGGGCCGCCGCACCGGCGGCCTTGGTCGCGCAAGCGGACTCACCAAGAAAAAAGGCCGCCGCACCCGGAGGTGCGGCGGCCTTAAACCGGCCGGGGCCGGCGAACTCAGTTCACGCCGACGAGGCTGGCTTCGCGGCCGGGCATGCCGTCACGCCACATGAGCAGCAGGCCGCTCTGCGACGGCGACCCCGTGCTTGACGTTCCGCTGACCGGCAGTGCACCACTCACCCCCACCGGCACCGACACGCCCATCCCGGCGACGAAGCGCGGCGCGTTCAGCTGGTAGGTCATCGTGCCGATGGTGTCGCTCATCACGCCGGTGAAGTAGTTGTCGATCCCGACGACGCGGAAGTTGAACGGCTGGGTCGGATCGATCACCGTCTGCACAGTGCCCGGTGCAGGCCCGTAGGTGGGGCGGACCGGGGCGGTGAGGATCCAGTTGCTGCTGTTCAGGTCGGCGGTCGTGAAGAAGAACGCCGTGCTGGGGCAGGTCGTCGCCGTACAACCGGCGCCCAGTCGCTGCAGGAAGGCCAGGTTCTGGTTGGCCGTGCTGCGCGAAGCCGTGATCTGCCAGTCGTCGACGCCGTCGCGGTTGGTGTCGATCAGCACCCGAACCGTCAGGTTCTGGTTCGGTGCGCTCACCGGATCCCAGCGCGAGATGGCGAACTGCACGCCGCTGTCGGCGCCGGGACCGATGTTCACACCACGCACACCCACGGCTCGCAGGTCGGGCCGGGCGAACGAGTCACCCGAGGCCGGCAGCGCCGAGCGGGGCAACTGCGCGCTGGTACCGGTCAGGCTGAAGATGTCGGCGTTGGCGGCGGTGGCACCACCGGTGTTGCTGATCGGCAGGTTGCCGCTGCCGCTGGCCAGCGCGATGCTGGCCGGCGTCGTGCCGTTGTGCGAGCGGCGCGGCATCACGTGCCAGGGCATGACGACGCGCTCGCTGCCGCTGGTGAGTGTCAGGTAGCCGTCGTACTCCACTGCCGCGAGCAGCAGGCCGTTGTTGCCGTTGGCGCCGCCGTTGACGCCCGTCAGCTCCCACACCGGCAGCTGCGTCGGGTTGATCGACATCTGCACCGTGAACGCCGCCGACGAATTGCCGCCGACGGTGATGCTCGGCGGCACGCTGAGCACCACGCCGCCGGTGGTGTCGGCCGCGTAGCGGAACGAGCTGGCGATGGTGTAGGTCTTGGCGGTGGCGCCGTAGTTGCGCACGACGACGCGCTTGCGCAGCGTGCGCGGGCCGGAGGTCGGCTGGTAGCCGAACGACAGCGAGTTCGCGCCCGGGTTGGTGCTTTCCCACATCGCCGAGCCCAAGTCGACGGCCTTGTCGATGCGAAGCTCGCCCGCACCGATACGGGTGATGGGCGCCAGCAGGCCGGGCAGCAGGGTCGGGTTGGTCAGGATGTTGTTGTCCGCGGCGCCCATCAGGCGCGCCTTGACCTCGTGCGGAGCCAGCGAGGGCGCCGTCTGCAGCAACTGGGCCGCGCCGCCCGCGACGACCGGCGCCGCGCCGGAGGTGCCGCCGAACACCCGAGTACCGTTGCCCGTGCCCACGATCGCGCTCACCGACGCGCCAGGCGCGCCGATGTCGGGCTTGATCGCGCCGTAGCCGGGGTTGGGGCCGCGCGACGAGCTGGCGACCATGCTGCCGTTCAGGCTGATGCGGCCCGTGAAGCTGATGGTGGCCGTCACGGTGCCTGCCGCGGCGGCAGTGCGCAGTTCATTGCCGGCGGCCTGCGTCACGGCGATGGTGGGGTTGTAGACCGTGCCGCCACTGCCGAAGCTGAACGACGGGGGTTCGCTGGCTGCGACGTTGTCGTCGATGATGACGCCCACGGCGCCCGCGTTCGTGGCGTTTGCCGTCTTGATGCTGACCGCGCAGCCGTTGCGGCGGATCACGGCGATGCGGCCCGTGAAGGTGCCCGCGGCATAGGCCGAGCAGCCGGCGCCAGTGGTGGCGCCGGTCAACGTCGTGTTCGGATCCACTGCCAGCGGCGCGGTGATGTCGGCCGTGATCGGGTTCGACCAGGTTTGGTAGGCGGTGTTGGTGTTCGTGCCGCCCGGCGTGGTGATCAGCGGGAAGCCGAAACCACCGGGCACCTGCGTCTGCGCCACCGAGATGGCTTCAGGCGCCGAGGAGGGCGAGCCATTGATGAACGGGATGTCGCCGCCGTTGCCGGCCGAGGCCACGACCACGGTGCCGAAGCTCACGACGTTCTGCGACGACAGCACGCTCGAGTTCTCGCGCTGGCCAAAGTTCGCGCCCAGCGACATGTTCACCACCTCGACCGCGTCGGACAGGTCACCGTCCTGGTTCGGGTCGAGCACCCAGTCCAGGCCCAGCACGATGCCCAGACCCGAGCAGCTCGTGGAAACGGCCGAGCACACCTTGACTGCCAGCAACTGTGCGCCCGGGGCCATGCCCTTCCAGGTGCCGTCGGCGCTGCGGCCGCCGGCGATGTCGGCCACGTTGGTGCCGTGGCCTTGGCAGTCGATGGGGTTGGGATCGGGCTCAAGCACGGGCGAGGTGTTCGGCCAGCGTTCGCCGACGAAGTCGAAGCCGCCGATGACCTTGCTCGTCCAGGTCGGGGCCGTGGTGTTGGCGGTGGTGACGACGCAAGCCGGGCCCGCAGCGCCGTAGGCCGCCGCATAGGCTGCCAGCGTGCCGGCGCCGCCCAGGTTGCGGTGCGTGAAGTCGATGCCGGAGTCGAGGATGGCGATGCGCACGCCCGTGCCATCGACCGAGGGGCTGCGGCCCTGCAGCGCGGTGGCGCCGACGTAGGCCGTGACGCCCGACAGGTTCATGGCGACGTCTTCGACCACCATCACGCTCTGCACGTCGGCCACGCGGGCCAGGGCGCCGATCTGGTTGGCGTCGATGGATAGCAGCACGCCGTTGCTGGCCTTGGTGAGCTGGCCGACGGCCTGGCCACCGAGTGCCTGAGCGGCACTGATCACCTGGGCCTGCTTGGCCTTGAGCGCGGCCGAGTACGCACGCTGCTGCTCGGCCGACCAGGGCACGCTGCGCGGTGCGGCGCCCGGGGCGCGGGCGGCTACCAGCGCCAGGGCCAGCGGCTTGTCGGCCAGGAAGGCCATCACGTTGACGCGCTGGGCGGGGGCCACGGTGAGCACGGCTTCGGTGGCACCGGCAGGGGCCGGCTGGGCCATGGCAGCGGGCACGGTCCTGATCTGGGCGTGGGCAGCGGTGCCGAACGAACCGAGCACAAGCACGGCTGCGGCAATACGGGTCAGTTGCATGTAGGAACTCCTCGAGGCGACGTTCTAAGTGTGGCGGTGGGCGTGCGCTGCGGGCATCGTGTCGTGCCCCTGGAGCGCACGCCGAGGAATCAGGCCGCGCGGGGGCGGCGGGTCGACACGCCGGCCATCAGGCCGAGCGCTGCCAGCGCCAGCGCCAGCGCGCTGGGCGTGGGCAGGTACCCGCCGGTAATGACGTAGTCACCGCGGTCGAACAGGGTGACGCCGCTGAAATCGGCCCAGCCGCTGAGAGCGCCCGTGCCCGCGATCGGGCCGCCGGCATTGCCCAGCGTGTCGAAGATCGACAGCCCTGCGTCGTCGACCGGGTCCATGCCGAACCAAGTGACAGCGATGAAGTAATTGCCGACGCCGAGCGTCGCATCCAGAGCCGACCAGGTATTGACCGGCGTCACTGAGGCATCGTTGTTCCAGGCCAAGCCCATGCCGGCGCTGTCGAACAGGAACAGCTGCGTGTCGGCCACGCCGCTGCCGAGGGTGTTGAAGAAGTAGCGGCCGGAATTCGTGATGCTGAAGCCGTACAGGTCGACGAGGTTGGGGGAGAGCCCGCCGCTGGCGTCGAGGAAGGTGCCCTCGATACGCAGTTCGCCGAAGCCCGAGGGGGCCGCGATCTCGGCCGTGCCGGGAAGATCACCAGTCCCGGTTTCGATGTGGACCACGGGCGCGGCCCAGGCGGCCGTCGCCAACGTGGCGGTGGCGAGCGCGACGCTCACGGGCTTGAACAGAATCTTGGCTTGCATGGCGGGATCGACTCCGAATGGGAAAGTGAACACGTGGACTGCAGGGCCATAGCACCTAGTCTTACTGTGTCATAACCGCAACCTTGCGTTTACGCGCAGGCAGCACGGACACCTTGGCAGAGTCCTGAGCAAGGCTGCGGCGATACGCAGCCGCAAGCTCGTGATGGACGATGGGACGTGGCGCTGCGTGCGCGGGGCTGCCGCGAGGCTTGTAATGCGTGGGTAGGGCAGGTTCTTTGATTCGTGCGGAGTTTTTTTTGCCCTCAGCTTCGGGGTGCCGCAGCTGTTGCGCCATCAGGAAACCGTAGGCGGCAACCGCCAGGCTGGCATGGTGATGGAAGCCGCGCCAGCCTCGGCCTTCGTAGTCCCCCAGCCCCAGGTCCTGCTTGAGGTCCTGGTAGTCGCGCTCGATGCGCCAGCGCATCTTGGCCTCCAGCACCATGCGCTCGATGGGCATGTCCTTGGGCAGCGTGGACAGCCAGTACTTCATCGGCTCCTTGTGGCCCTCGGGCCACTCGATGAGCGCCCACTGCTCAAGCCGCAGCTCGTCGCGCTGGTAGTCACGGTGCGCCGCTCGTACCCGAACCCGGGCAAAGCGAGAGCGCAAGGTGAAGTTGCTGCCTTCTCGCCACTCGATGGTGCGCCATTGCCCGGCCGGCAATGCGTGCGCCAGTTCCTTCATCGACTGTGGCCGCTGGTGTGCGGCCTCACCCAGGCGCTGCCGCGTGGGCACGTTGCCGCGTCCGCTGTAGGCCGCTGGCGGCAGCGGTGCGTGCCCGGGCGGCCAGACATTGACCTGGCCCGTTACGCCCACCACATAGGCCAGCCCCAGTTCGCTCAAGCGCTCGCGGAATGCTGTCTCCGTCCCGTACCCCGCATCGGCCAGCACGCAGTGTCTGGGTGCGCCCTGGTCGAGCAGCCGCTCGATCTGCGCCAGCGCAATCGCGGGCTTGGTGGCGAAGGCCGCCTCCTTGGGCACGCCCGCCTTCTGGCGCCTGGTCTCGTCCTCGCACCACTCCTTGGGCAGGTACAACCGCCAAGCCACCGGGAAGCTGCCGCCCTGCGCCGCCAGCGAGACACTCACCGCCACCTGGCAGTTGTCCTGCTTGCCCAGCATGCCGCAGTACTGCCGTGCCACGCCCACCGAGTGAGTGCCCTGCTTGGGAAACCCCGTGTCGTCCACGATCCACCAGCCGCCGCCACCGAAGTCCATCACCGGCACCACCCACTGCGCCACCCGCAGCAGCATCTCCTCGTCCGACCATGCCGAATCGGCCACGAAATGATGCAGCGACTGGTGCCGCGCCCGCGTGGCCGCCGGCGCCAGGTGTGAGGCCATCGGCTCCACGCTCTTGCGCGCCAGTGGCGCCATCAGCCCTGTGCAGTAACCACGCAGCCCGGCGTGCCGATCTGCGTGACCCAGACCGCCACACAAGTGCCTCATGTACCGATCAAACTCGGCCAATTCCTGCATCAAGGCTCACCTCTTGCTTGAAGAGGCTTGCATAATGCCTTGATTCTATTAACACAGTAAGACTAGACACCCGGCTGTCAGCAGATTGCCCCGCGGTGCATCGGCGGCCGGCGACGACAACTTATGCGCAATGGGGAACGACATGATGCAGGAGTCCACGTGCCGCGCGGCCACTCGAATAGAGGATCGGGCCCGCTGAATAGAGGATCGGGCCCGCTGTGTGTGGCGCGCGCCGCCTGCCCGGCGTTCAGCCGATCTGACGAGCAGCCGCATCGGTCATCGCGTTGTCAAATCAGTCGAGACCGGGTTCCCCCGCGGTGGTACGGGTAAAACCTGAGAACAATCCGCCACTGTCCGTGACCTCAGTGGGTCGATCCCGACCGGCCGGCGGGGCGGAGCTGGCATCGGCCCGGAGTGGCAGCGGCGGCCGGGCGACACTGCGCACCGGGGTCGGGCCGCCACTCGCAGGTGGACACCGCGCCTGGGGCGGCAGCGGGCAACTCGGCCAGAGCACGCGAGAGCGCGGCGCGCTCGGTGTGCGCTGGCGCGAAGGCGATCCACCCCTGTGGCCCACCGCAGGCCTGATCGGGCAGCGGCAGCGTGGCGCAGTCGCTGTCGCGGCGGCAGGCCGCCGGGCCAATGAGTCCATCGATGCGCTTCCACGCCGCGTGCGCCGCATCGCCTGGCGGGGTGGGCTGCGACTGCGCCCCCGCCACCACCGATGCCGCGGTGGCGGCCAGCACGAGCGACCAACGAAGGAAGCGCAAGGTGTCGATGGGAAGCCGCATCCCCGCATCGTGGCACTGCATCCAGGCCGCGGCAAGCCGGCTCTCGGCGACGGGCCGATCCCTACAATCTGCGGCTCAGCTGCCGGAGTCCTGCACTGTTCCTGAAGTCCCTGCCCCGGTTGCCGCCCGGCGACCTGCTGCGCGACCCCGACTACGCGCGCCTGTTCGGATCCATCCTCACCGCGAGCTTCGGCAACCAGGTGATGATGCTGGCGCTGCCGCTCACGGCGGCCGTGCTCCTGAAGGCCTCGCCGCTGCAGATGGGGCTGCTCACGGCCATCGAGTTGCTGCCCTTTCTGCTGTTCAGCCTGCCCTCGGGCGTGTGGCTCGACCGCGTGCGCAAGCTGCCCGTCTACGTGGTGGGCGAACTCACCGTGGCGGCCTGCGCCATCAGTGTGCCGGTGGCCTGGTGGATGGGCTGGCTGACGATGCCGTGGCTGTATGTCATCGGCTTCATCGTCGGCAGCGTGCACACCGTATCGGGCACGGCGGCGCAGATCGTGCTCAAGCAGGTGGTGGCGCGCGAGCGGCTGGTGGAGGCGCATGCCAAGAACGCGCTCGCCACCTCGGGCTCCGAGGTGCTGGGCCCGGGCCTGGCGGGGGCGCTGATCAAGGCCTTCGGCGCGCCGGTGGCGATGATCGTCAACGCCGTGCTGCTGGTGGGCTCGGCGCTCATCCTCAAGGGCATCCGCGTGCACGAACGGCGCGAGCCGCGGCCGCAGGGCGACTCGCTCGCCCTGTTCTGGCGCGACCTTGTTCTCGGCGTGCGCTTCTGCGCCCACACGAAGCTGCTGGTGGTACTGGCGGTACTGATGGGCGTTTGGCAGATGGCGCACTACGCGGCGCTGGTGGTGCAGATCCTGTTCGCCACGCGCACGCTGGGCCTGAGCGAACAGGCGGTCGGCCTTTGCTACATGGGCATGGGCGTGGGCACCATCCTCGGCAGCGTCTACGGCCGGCGCGTCAGCCAACGCATCGGCCCCGGGCCCTGCCTGGTGGTGGGCTATGCCATCACCGGCAGCGGCTGGCTCATCCTGGCGCTGGCACCGGCCAATGCCTGGGGCGTGGCGGCGTTTGCGCTGATGCTGATGCTGTTCACCACCGGCGCGGTGTTCATCTTCATCAACTTCCTGGCGCTGCGCCAGGCGGTCACGCCGGAGCCGCTGCTCGGCCGCATGACGGCCACGATGCGTTGGCTCACGCTCCTGGCCGCTGGCCCGGGCGCGCTGTTCGGGGGCTGGCTCGGCGAGCACGTGGGCTTGCGTGCCGCGCTCGGCTTTGCTGGCGTGACAACGCTGCTGCTGGTGATCGTGGCCTGGCGGCTGCCGATCATCCGCGAGCTGAAGACCTTGCCGGAAGCCGAGCGCGAGAGCGAATGGCTGGGACTGGAGGCCGATGTGCGGCCGGCAGGCTGAACGTCAGGCTGGACGCGCCTCAGTCGAACAACACGCCGCCGTCGGGCGCGGGCGAGTAGCGGTCCACCGCGTCGGTGATCAGGCCGTCGATGCCCAGTGCCATCAGCCGGCGTGCATCCGCAGGCTCGTTCACCGTGTAGCACAGCGCACGCAGGCTCAGGCCATCCAGCTGCTGCTTCAGTTCGGTGTCCATGAGCTTGTGGTTGGTGACCACGGCCACGCAGGCCAGCGATTGCGCCACGGCGGGCCAGCCGCTCCAGAGCTCATCGAGCAAAAGGGCCCGCGGGATGGCCGGCGCGGCAGCCATCGCGCCCTGCAAAGCCTCGGGCCGGAACGAGCTGAACAGCAGCGGGCTGCCACCGCCAGCCCAGTGATCGCGGCACCAGGCGCCGACGGCGTGGCCGGTGTCGAGTTCTGCACCCGGCGTAGGCTTGATCTCGATGTTCAGCGCAAAGCCGTTGCGCTGCACGTAGGCCGCGATGGCCTCCAGGCTCGGCATCGGTTCGCCAGCGTAGGCGCGCGAATGCCAGCCACCGGCGTCGAGCCGCGAGAGCTCGGCCCAGTTGCGATCACCGGCCGTGCCGCGGGCCGGCGTGGTGCGCTCGAGCGTGGCGTCGTGCAGCAGGAAGAGCAGCCCGTCGGCGCTGAGCTTCACGTCGCACTCGAAGGCGCGAAAGCCGTGCGCCGCGCCCACGCGGAACGCGGCCAGGGTGTTTTCGGGCGCCAGCTTGCCGGCGCCACGGTGGGCGATCCAGCGCGGGAAGGGCCAGGCCGACTGCACCATGGCCATCAGCCCGCGCGCCGGGCCACGCGCGCACCGCTGGCGGGATCAAACCAGTGCACCTGGTCGGTGGAGACCTTCAGCGCCAGCGTGTCGCCGGCCTTGGGCGGCACGAGCATGCCGTCGATGCGCAGCGTGAAGGCGCTGCCGCCGATGCGGCCATACACCAGGCGCTCGGCGCCCAGCATCTCGAGCATCTCCACCTGCATCGGCCAGCCTTCGGCGCCGGGCGCGGCCACCACGGCTGCGTGCTCCGGCCGCACGCCCAGCAGCAGCGCGCCGTCGATCGGGGCCGGCTCGGGCAGCGTGAGCACGGTGTCGCCGATGGTGAAGCGCGAGCCCGCGGCCTGGCCGGCCAGCAGGTTCATCGGCGGGCTGCCGATGAAGCCGGCCACGAAGGTGGTGGCCGGCGCCAGGTACACCTGCTCGGGCGTGCCGATCTGCTCGATGCGGCCGGCGTTCATGACGATCATGCGCTCGGCCAGCGTCATGGCCTCGACCTGGTCGTGGGTGACGAAGAGGCTGGTGACGCCGAGCTCGGCGTGCAGCTTCTTGATCTCGAGCCGCGTCTGCGCGCGCAGCTTGGCGTCGAGGTTGGACAGCGGCTCGTCGAACAGAAACACCTGCGGCTGACGCACGATGGCGCGGCCCATGGCCACACGCTGACGCTGACCGCCTGACAATTCTCTGGGCTTGCGCTGAAGCAAGTTGCGTAACTCCAAAATACCGGCAGCTTTGTCAAC
>JBIJAP010000448.1:0-3110 GCA_044345715.1 Rubrivivax sp. | reverse complement strand
CAGGTCCTTGGCCTTCAGGCGCGTTTCGTCCATGTAGCGCTTCACGCCCGCAAAGCGCGCGAAGTAGCGCTCGATGAAGTCCTTGGCCGCCTTCTGCTCGATACCCAGCTGCGCCGCCAGCCCAAACGCGCCCATGCCGTAGATGAGGCCGAAGTTGATGGTCTTGGCATAACGCCGTTGTTCCGATGACACCTCGTCCACCGGCGTACCGAAGACCTCACTCGCGGTGGCCTTGTGGATGTCCAGGCCGCGCTCGAAGGCGCGCAGCAGCGCGGGGTCGTCGCTGATGTGGGCCATGATGCGCAGCTCGATCTGCGAGTAGTCGGCGCTCAGTAGCACGTGCCCGGGCGGCGCGATGAAGGCCTCGCGCACGCGCCGGCCCTCTGCCGTGCGGATGGGGATGTTCTGCAGGTTGGGGTCGTTGCTGGCCAGCCGCCCCGTCACGGCCACGGCCTGCGCGTAGGTGGTGTGCACGCGGCCGGTGGCCGGGTTCACCATCAGCGGCAGCTTGTCGGTGTAGGTGCCCTTGAGCTTGGAAAGACTCCGCGCCTCGAGGATCTTGGCCGGCAGCGGGTAGTCGGCCGCCAGTTCCTGCAGCACGTCCTCATCGGTGCTCGGCGCACCGGTGGCCGTCTTCTTCTTCACCGGCAGGCCGAGCTTGCCGAAGAGGACTTCACCGATCTGCTTTGGGCTGCCCATGTTGAAGGGCTGCCCGGCCAGCGCGTGCGCCTCCTGCTCGAGCGTGACGAGGCGCTGGCCGAGCTCGGTGCTCTGGCGCGCCAGCACGGCCGAGTCGATCAGCACGCCGTGGCGCTCGATGCGGCCGAGCACGGCGCTGGTGGGCATCTCGATCTGCTCGTACACGTAGCGCAGGCCGGTGTCGGCCACCACGCGCGGCAGCAGCACGCCGCCGAGCTGCAGCGCCATCTCGCTGTCTTCGCCCGAGTAGGTGGTGGCGCGCTCGATGTCGACCTGCGCAAACGGGATCTGGTTCACGCCCTTGCCACACAGTTCTTCGTAGCTCAGGCCGCGGCGGCCCAGGTGGCGCTCGGCCAGCGCCTCCAGGCCGTGCTTCATGTGCGCCTCGAGCACGTAACTCTGCAGCAGCGTGTCGTGGCGGTAGCCCTGCACCGCGATGCCGGCGTTCATCAGCACATGCCAGTCGTACTTGACGTTCTGGCCGAGCTTGGCGTGCGCGGCGCTCTCGAGCCAGGGCTTCAGCTTGGCCAGCACCTCTGCGGCGGGCAGTTGCTGGGGCGCGCCGGGGTAGTCATGCGCCAGCGGCACGTAGGCGGCGCGGCCGGGCTCGACCGCGAAGCTGATGCCGACGATGCGCGCCACCATGGCGTCGAGGCTGTCGGTCTCGGTGTCCAGCGCCACCAGCTCGGCGGCCATGAGGCGTTCGAGCCAGGCGTCCAGGCGCTCCCAGGTGGTGATGGTTTCGTACTCGCGGGCCAGTGGCACGGCGGGTGAGGCTGGTGGTGCATCAGCGGCCGAAGGCGCCGTCGCGGGCACGGCCACGCTGGTGCTGCGGCCGAGCGACTCTTCGAGCTCGCGCTTCCAACTGCGAAAACCGAAGCGCGTGTAGAAATCGAGCAGGCGCTCGCGGTCCACCTCGCGCAGCGCCAGCGCGTCCAGCGAGGGCCAGCCAGGCACCTGGCCGGCGAGGTCGCAGTCGGTCACCACCGTCACCAGCTTGCGGCCGGTGGGCAGCCAGTCGAGCGCCTTGCGCAGGTTCTCGCCGGCCACGCCCTTGATGCTGTCGGCCGCGGCCATCACCGCGTCGAGGCTGCCGTGTTCGGCGATCCACTTCGCGGCCGTCTTCGGGCCCACTTTCTCGACGCCCGGCACGTTGTCGACGGTGTCGCCCATCAGCGTGAGGTAGTCGACGATGCGCCCCGGCGGCACGCCGAACTTGGCCAGCACGCCGGCTTCGTCGAGCACCTCGGGCGGCTTGCTCATCGTGTTGATCAGGCTGACCTGCGGCGTGACGAGTTGCGCCAGGTCCTTGTCGCCGGTGGAGATGAGCACGCGGTGGCCCTCCGCCGCACCGGCGCGGGCCAGCGTGCCGATGGCGTCGTCGGCCTCGATGCCGGGCGGCACCAGCACCGGCCAGCCGAGCAGGCGCACGGCCTCGTGGATGGGCTCGATCTGCGTGCGCAGGTCGTCAGGCATCGGCGCGCGCTGGGCCTTGTACTCGGGGTACCAGTCGTCGCGGAAGGTGGGGCCGGGCGCGTCGAACACGCAGGCGGCGTGCGCGGCGGGGTAGCGCTCGCGCATCCAGGTCATCATGGCGAGCATGCCGTGGATGGCGCCCGTCGGAAAGCCGTCGGGCGAGCGCAGGTCCGGCATCGCGTGGTACGCGCGGTAGAGGTAGCTGGAGCCATCCACCAGCAGCAGCAGGCCGGGGCCGGCCGGGGTCGGGGCCGTCGGACTCGTCGGGTTCATCGGTATGCAGGGGTATCCGAAGGGTTGATCGGGGGCATTGTGGCCCGCGGGCGGTCGGTAGAATCCCGCGGATGTTCTCCACCCCGACGACCCTGCGGGCCCTGGCACTGGCTGCGCTTGTGGGCGCCGCGCTGCCGGCACTGGGCCAGCCCGCCGCTGTACCAGCTGCAGCAGCCTCGGCGCCTGCGCAGCAGGCAAAGCCCCAGGCCGATCGCCCGCACGTCACCGTGATCGAGGACGACGGCGCCCGCATCGAAGAGCACCGCGTGCGCGGCACCGTCACGCGGGTTGTGGTGCAGAGCAAGGTCGGCGGCGCGCCGGCCTACGAGATCCAGGTCGCCCCGCCGGGCCGCGAGTCCATGAGCGACCGCGGCAGCAACGGCAAGCGCACCTGGTCGCTGCTGCGCTTTTAGAGCCCGCCCGTCGATGGCGGTCTACACCGAAGTCTCGTTCGCCGAGGCCGACGCGCTGGTGCAGCGCCTGGGCCTGGGTGCGCTCACCGAGCTGCAGGGCATCACCAGCGGCATAGAGAACACCAACTATTACGCCACCACGGCCCGTGGCCAGTGGGTGCTGACGCTGTTCGAGCGCCTGGCGCCCACCGAGCTGCCCTACTACCTGGCGCTGATGCAGCACCTGGCCGCGCGTGGCATTCCGGTGCC
>JBIJAP010000062.1:0-12184 GCA_044345715.1 Rubrivivax sp. | reverse complement strand
GGCCATCCATGACTTCACTGCCGCCTACAACGAGAACGCCGCGCCATTCGTGTGGCGCAAACGACAAGTCCGGGGCTCACAGCTACGCAATACAATCGTTAATCTACGCAATTAGACACTAGCATCAAGGTTCAGCCGGCCGTTCGAGCCGCGCCGGAGACAAGCCCATGCACGCCTGGCTCAACCGCCTCGACCAGCACTTCCCGGTGCGCTACTGGGCCTGGCTGCTCGCGGCCGTGCTGACGCTGGTGCTGGCGCTGCTGCAGGTGTTCACTGGCAGCGGCGGGCTGCTGGCGCTGGGCGGCCTCTTCCTCGTCGGCCTGGGCTGGCGCGACACGCGGCAGACGCGCCACTCGGTGCTGCGCAACTACCCCGTTATCGGCCACCTGCGTTTTCTGCTGGAGTTCATCCGGCCGGAGATGCGCCAGTACTTCATCGAGTCCGACAACGAGGCGGCGCCGTTTTCACGCCAGCAGCGCAGCCTGGTCTACCAGCGCGCCAAGGGCGACGCCGACAAGCGGCCCTTCGGCACCCAGCTCGACGTGCACGCGCAGGGCTACGAGTGGATCAACCACTCGATCGCGCCCACCGAGGTGGCGAGCCATGACTTCCGCATCACCATTGGCGCTGCCGGCAGCTGCACCCAGCCCTACAGCGCCAGCGTCTTCAACATCTCGGCGATGAGCTTCGGCGCCTTGAGCGCCAACGCCATCCTCGCGCTCAACGGCGGCGCCAAGCGCGGCGGCTTCGCGCACGACACCGGCGAAGGCAGCATCAGCCAGCACCACCGCGTCAACGGCGGCGATCTCATCTGGGAGATCGGCAGCGGCTACTTCGGCTGCCGCGACGAAGCCGGCCGCTTCAGCGAAGAGCGCTTCACCGCCAACGCGCTGGACGCGCAGGTGAAGATGATCGAGCTCAAGCTGAGCCAGGGCGCCAAGCCCGGGCACGGCGGCGTGCTGCCAGGCCCGAAGGTCACCGCCGAGATCGCCGCCGCGCGCGGCGTGCCGGCGGGCGTGGACTGCGTCAGCCCGGCCAGTCACTCGGCGTTTGCCACGCCGGTGGAGATGCTGCGCTTCATCGAGCGGCTGCGGCGGCTCTCAGGTGGCAAGCCGGTGGGCTTCAAGTTCTGCATCGGCCACCCCTGGGAGTGGTTCGCCATCTGCAAGGCCATGCTCGAGACCGGCCTGGTGCCCGACTTCATCGTCGTCGACGGTGCCGAGGGCGGCACCGGCGCGGCGCCGCTGGAGTTCACCGACCACGTCGGCGCGCCACTGCAGGAAGGCCTGCTGCTGGTGCACAACACGCTGGTGGGCCTGAAGATGCGCCAGCGCGTGCGCATCGGCGCGGCGGGCAAGGTGGTGAGTGCCTTCGACATCGCGCGCTGCATGGCGCTGGGCGCCGACTGGTGCAACTCGGCGCGCGGCTTCATGTTCGCCTTGGGCTGCATCCAGGCCCAGGCGTGCCACACCGGCGCCTGCCCCTCGGGCGTGACGACGCAGGACCCGCTGCGTCAACAGGCGCTGGTGGTGCCCACGAAGACCGAGCGCGTGTGGCGCTTCCACCAGAACACGCTGATGGCGTTGAAGGAACTGGTGCAGGCCGCGGGGCTCACGCACCCGGGGCAGATCACCGCCAGCCACATCGTGCGCCGTGTCTCGCAGGGCGACGTGCGGCTGCTGGCCAACCAGCTGCCCTTCCTGAAGCCCGGTGCGCTGCTGGCCGCCATTGAAGGCCGTGCCGACTGGCCCCACAACGTGTACCGGCAGTACTGGCCGCTCGCGCAGAGCGGCAGCTTCCAGCCCGTGGCGGGCTGATCAGGCCGTGGGGGGCACCGAGTCGATGTAGCTCTGGCGCGCGGCGATCTTCTCGTGCCACTTCGCCAGGTTCGGGTGTGTGTCGCGCCAGTCGATGTGCGCGAAGCGGAAGTCGAGGTAGCCCAGCGCACAGGCCACGGCGATGTCGGCCAGCGTGAAGTGCGTGCCGCTGCACCAGGGCTTGTCGCCCAGGCCCTGCGCCATGCTCTTGACGGCGGCGTTCACGCGGCTCATCTGGCGGTCGATCCAGGCCTGCGAGCGTTGCTCGGCGCTGCGCCCCGACCAGGTGGCCTCGAGCCGCGCCAGGATGGACGCATCGAGCAGGCCGTCGGCCAGCGCTTCCCAGGTCTTGACCTCGATGCGCTCGCGGCCGCTGGGCGGGATCAGCTTGCCCACCGGGCTGAGCGTGTCGAGGTACTCGACGATGACGCGCGAGTCGAACACCGCCTCACCGCCATCGAGCACGAGGCAGGGCACCTTGCCGAGCGGGTTGCTCTTGAGGATGTCGTCGTTGCCCCAGACGTCTTCCAGTGCGAACTGGGCGTCGAGCTTCTTTTCCGCCATCACGATGCGCACCTTGCGCACGTAGGGGCTGGTCAGTGATCCGATCAGTTTCATCGTGCTGTCGCGTCGTGGCTGTAACCCGCGCGCCTCGTCCCTGGTCGGATTCATTCTAGCGAGGGGGGGTCTGCGGCGCGGCGGGAGTCTGTCGCGTGAAGTCCACGACCTGCGGTCGCCCTGGCAAACACAGTTGCGCCTCGGCCGGCACCATGCGCGACAACACCTGCCCGCCTCGCAGCACGAGCAGGCGCTGTGCGCGCAGCCGGATGGCTTCTTGGGGCGATCGTGCCTGCAGCAGCACGCCATCGGCGCGGCAGCCCGGCTCGAGACCGCAGCCCTGCAGGCCGAGGATGCGTGCCGGGTTCGTGGTGACGGCCTCGAAGCAGCGCTGCTGCGCGGCCTGACTCGTCATTTGTGCGACATGCAGGCCCATCGAGGCCACCTCCAGCATGTCGGCCGAGCCGAGGGCGTACCAGGGGTCCATCACGCAGTCGTGGCCGAAGGCCACGGTGACGCCGGCGTCCATCAGCTCGGGCACGCGCGTCATGCCGCGGCGCTTGGGGTAGCTGTCGTAGCGGCCTTGCAGCGTGATGTTGATCAGCGGGTTGGCGATGGCGTTGAGGCCGCTGTCGGCGATCAGCGCCACCAGCTTGGCGGCGTAGGCGTTGTCCATCGAGTGCATCGAGGTGAGATGCGAGCCGGTGGCGCGGCCCTGCAGGCCCAGGCGCTGGGTGTGCAAGGCCAGCGTCTCGACGTGCCGCGAGGCCGGGTCGTCGGTTTCGTCGCAGTGAAGATCGAGCATCAGGCCGCGCTCGGCGGCCAGCTCCGCCAGGCGCCGCACGCTCTCGGCGCCCTCGGCGGCGCTGCGTTCGTGGTGCGGAATGCCGCCGATCACATCGACGCCGAGATCGAGCGCTTGCTTCAACTGCGCCTCGGCACCCGCGCTGCGCAACAGGCCATCTTGCGGAAACGCCACCAGCTGCAGCGTGAGGTAGGGCGCGACGCGCCGCTTCACCTCAAGCAGCGCGCGCACCGCGAGCAGCCGCTCGTCGCACACATCGACGTGGGTGCGGATGGCGAGCAGCCCGCGCGCCACGGCCCAGTCGCAGTAGGCCAGTGCGCGCTCGGCCACGGCCTCTTCGGTGAGCAGCGGCTTGAGCTCGCCCCAGAGCCGGATGCCCTCGAGCAGCGTGCCGCTGTCGTTGGTGCGCGGCAGGCCGTGGCTGAGCGTGGAGTCGAGGTGGAAGTGGGCGTCGACGAAAGGCGGGCTGAAGAGCCAGCCGTCGGCGTCGATCACCTCGGCGCCTTCGGGCGCCGGCAACGCGGGGCCGATGGCGGCAAAGCGGCCCTCGCGGGCGAGCAGGTCGATGCCGCGGCGGCCGTCGGGCAGCGTGGCGTGGCGGATCAGCAGGTCGCGGGGCGTCTGGGGCATCGGGGGCTCTGGGGCTTTTGGGGCGGCTGGGCAGCGTGGAGGCAGCATACGGCGCCGGCTGCGGGGGCCGCGGCCGCGCGGCTTGCGCGCAGTTCGTCACACGGTTTCCGCGCCGCACTTGGGGCCGCCCGCGGTGCCTTGCCACACCCCCTGAACAGGTGCACACTGGGTCCAGACACGTTGCTTCTGCTACCCCCGCGACCGCAAGGCTTGGCCCCCACCGGTTGCCCCCCAAAACTCCTTCCCACGTCGTTCCCGTGGCCGGCTTCCCTCCAGGGCCAGCCGGCATCCCTGTCCCTTCGGCAATTTGCGCAAAGGAGGTTCTGATGAACTTGACGATCAGCGGCCATCACCTCGAGGTCACACCGGCCTTGAGAGAGTACGTGCTCACCAAGCTCGATCGTGTGACGCGACATTTTGATCAAGTGGTGGACGTGTCCGTGCTGCTGACGGTGGAGAAGAACAAGGAAAAGGAGCGACGACAGCGCGCCGAGGTCACGCTGCACGTCAAGGGCCGTGACATCTTCGTCGAGCATGCCGCCGAAGACCTGTACGCCGCGATCGACACCATGATGGACAAGCTCGACCGCCAGGTCGTGCGCCACAAGGACCGCCTGCAGGACCACCACCACGAGAGCCCGAAGCGCCTGGCAGCCGGCGCCGCCTGAGCAAGCCTCGACCCGTCGAACGGCCCTGCGGGGCCGTTTTTCATGGCGGCTTGCGCCAGCGGGCCCGCGGCGGCGTGGTGTTGCTGCAGCGCCGCAAAGTGTGCCGATAGCCCCCGATTCGAGGTTCTCCTCCAGAGATGCCCAGGGCCGGCCAGCGCTATGATGATTTTTTTTTGCAGTTCGCTGCAGTCGCTCGCTCGCAGCCGCCACCGCGACGCGTGAAGCCGGCGAGAGGGGGCCATCCGCCCCAGGGGAAGAGCCCAGATGAACCGTCTCGCCGCCATCCTGCCTGCCAGCAACGTGTTGGTGAACGTGGACGCGACCAGCAAGAAGCGAGTCTTCGAGCAGGCCGGCCTGTTGTTCGAGAACCAGCACGCCATCGCCCGCGGCACCGTTACCGACAACCTGTTCGCACGCGAGCGGCTCGGCTCCACGGGCCTGGGCCATGCGGTGGCCATTCCGCACGGCCGCATCAAGGGCCTGAAGAACCCGCTGGCCGCCGTGCTGCGTGTGCAGGCGCCCATTCCCTTTGACGCACCCGATGACGAACCGGTGGCGCTGCTGATCTTCCTGCTCGTGCCCGAGGCGGCGACGCAGCGGCACCTGGAGATCCTGTCGGAGATCGCCGAGATGCTGTCTGACCGCGACCTGCGCGAACGCCTGAAGACCGAGACCGACGCCGCGGCGGTGCACAAGCTGATCTCGGACTGGGAACCACTCAAGTCGGTGGCCTGACGGCTCCATGAAGCCCACCTCGATCAGCGCCGAAGCGCTGTTCGAAGCCCACCGCGAGGTGCTGCACTGGGCCTGGGTGGCCGGGCAAGGCCACCCCGAGCGCCGCTTCGACGATGCCGCGGTGCGCGACGCCCGCAGTGCCGCCGACTTGGTCGGCTACCTCAACTACATCCACCCCTACCGGGTGCAGATCGTCGGCCGCCGCGAGGTGAGCTACCTCGACGCGGCCAGCCCCGAAGACGCCGAGCGGCGCATCGCGCGCATCGTCACGCTGGAGCCGCCGGTGATCATCGTCGCCGACGGCGTGGCCACGCCGCCGCGGCTGGCAGCGATGTGCGACCGCGCCGAGATCCCGCTGTTCGCCACCGCCGAGAGCGCCGGCCACGTGATCGACCTCGTGCGCGGCTACCTCGGCCAGCACTTTGCCGAGCGCACCACGCGTCATGGCGTGTTCATGGACATCCTGGGTCTGGGCGTGCTGCTCACGGGCGAATCGGGCCTGGGCAAGAGCGAGCTCGGGCTGGAACTGGTGTCGCGCGGCCACGGCCTGGTGGCCGACGATGCGGTGGACATCTACCGCATCAGCCAGACAGCGCTGGAAGGCCGCTGCCCCGAGCTGCTGCAGAACCTGCTTGAGGTGCGCGGCATCGGCCTGCTCGACATCAAGGCCATCTTCGGCGAGACGGCGGTGCGGCGGAAGATGCGCCTAAAGCTCATCGTCCATCTGGTGCGCAAGGAGACGCTGGAGCGCGAGTTCGAACGCCTGCCCTACGAGCCGCTGTTCGAGGACATCCTCGGCCTGCCGGTGCGCAAGGTGGTGATCGCCGTCGACGCCGGCCGCAACCTGGCGGTGCTGGTGGAGGCCGCGGTGCGCAACACCGTCCTGCAGCTGCGTGGCATCGACACCTACCAGGAGTTCATCCGCCGCCACCAGGCGGCGATGGACCAGGGAGCGCCGGAGTAGGCGCGGCGCCTCACTTCGCCTGCCGGTGCGGGCAGGCCTCTTTCGAGCAGCGTGCGTACAGCGCCAGCGAGTGCTCCTGCAGCGTGAACCCGCGTTCGCTGGCCACGGCGCGCTGGCGCTGCTCGATCTGGGCGTCGAAGAACTCCTCGACACGGCCGCAGTCCAGGCACACCAAGTGGTCGTGGTGCTGGCCCTCGTTGAGCTCGAACACGGCCTTGCCGCTCTCGAAGTTGCTGCGGCTGAGCAGGCCGGCCTGCTCAAACTGCATCAGCACGCGGTACACGGTGGCCAGGCCGATGTCGGCGCCTTCGATGAGCAGCGACTTGTAGACGTCTTCGGCCGTTAGGTGGCGGCGGTCGGAGCGCTGGAACACCTCGAGGATCTTGATGCGCGGCAGCGTGGCCTTCAGGCCGCTGCTCTTGAGTTCGTCGGCGTGCTTCACTCGCCTCTCCTGGCACGGGGCGGGGCGGGACCGCCTCGCTAGAATTGCCGGATCATAGCCAGCACCCGCGCAGCGTCGCCGACCCTGCCGCGTGCCTGCGAATCCCCCATGCGCCGACTCACCCACCCTGCCGCCCTGCTCACCGCCTGCATCGCCCTGGCCGGCTGCGAGTCGCTGGACCGCACCGACAGCCTGTTCGGCCTGGTCACCCCCTACCGCATCGACATCGTGCAGGGCAACGCGGTCACGAAGGAGCAGCTGGCGCTCATCAAGCCCGGCGCGACGCGGCTGCAGGTGCGCGACGTGCTCGGCACGCCGCTGCTGGCCGACCCCTTCCATGCCGACCGCTGGGACTACCTCTTCACGCTGCGCCGCCCGGGTGCCGAGTTGCAGCGCCGCAGCGTGGTGGTGTTCTTCGACGGCGACCGCGTCAAGTCGGTCGAGGCGCCGAACGACCTGCCGACCGAGCGCGAGTTCGTGGCCTCGATCAGCCGCAACCAGAAGACCACGCCGGTGAAGCTGGAGCTCACCGAAGACGAGCGCAAGGCGCTGCCGCCGCCGGCCAAGCTGCCGGCGTTGCCGGCCGAGCCGGCGCCGCAGGGTCCGGCGCGCGCCTACCCGCCGCTTGAGTCGCCGGGCTGAGCCCATGCCGGTGCGCATCGCCATCGCCGGCGCCGGCGGCCGCATGGGGCGCATGCTGATCGAGGCCGTGTTGGCCGATCCGCAGGCACAGCTGGTGGCCGCGCTGGACCAGCCCGGAAGCCCGGCCATCGGCCAGGATGCCGGCGCGGCGCTGGGCCGGGTCACGGGTGTGGCCGTGAGCGGTGACGCTGCCACGGCGCTGGCCGGCGGTGTCGACGTGTTGATCGACTTCACACGGCCCGAGGGCACGATGGCGCACCTGGCGCTGGCGCGCCGGCACGGCGTCAAGCTCGTCGTCGGCACCACCGGCTTCACGCCCGAGCAGAAGGCCGCCATCGGCGCGGCTGCGCAAGACATCGGCATCGTCTTCGCGCCCAACATGAGCGTCGGCGTCAATGTGCTCGTCAAGCTGGTCGAGGCCGCCGCGGCGGCGCTCGACGATCGCTACGACGCCGAGGTCTACGAGGTGCACCACCGCCACAAGGTCGATGCCCCCAGCGGCACCGCGCTGGCGCTGGGCGAGGCCGTGGCGCGCGGCCGCGGCGTGAACTTCGCCGAGCACGCCGTGCTCAGCCGCGAAGGCCACACCGGCGAGCGCCGCCGCGGCGACATCGGCTTTGGCACGCTGCGCGGCGGCGACATCATCGGCGAGCACCTCGTCATGTTCGCCGGCACCGGCGAGCGCATCGAGATCGCGCACAAGAGCGGCAGCCGCGCCAACTACGCCGAAGGCAGCCTGCGCGCGGCGCACTTCCTGGCGGCACACGGCCCGGGCCTGTACGGCATGGCCGACGTGCTCGGCCTGTAGCCCCAGAGGCCGGCCCCGCCCACCGCGATGGAAGGCCTGCTTCAAGCCTGGAACGCCGCCGACGGCGTGGGCCGCGCCACCGCGCTGCTGCTGCTGGCCATGTCCATCGCCGCCTGGGTGCTGATCATCTGGAAGGGCTGGCTGCTCAGGCGCGCCGCCGCCGACGTGGCGCGTGCACTGCCGGCCTACTGGGATGCCGCGTCGCCTGCCGAGGGCCGCGCGCGGCTGCATGCGCTGGACCGTGAACGCCTGCTGCTGCCGCTGCTCGACGCCGCCGATAGCGAGCCCGCCACCGCCACGCTCGAGGCCGCGGCCCGGCCCGAGAGCCAGCGCACACGCCGGCTGCGCGGTGCGCTGCACGCGGCCCATGCGCAGCTCCAGTCGGGGCAGGTGGTGCTGGCGAGCATCGGCGCCACGGCGCCCTTCGTCGGCCTGTTCGGCACCGTCTGGGGCATCTACCACGCGCTGATCGGGCTCGTGGGCGCGGGCAGCCTGTCGCTCGATCAGGTCAGCGGCCCGGTGGGCGAGGCGCTCATCATGACGGCCGCCGGCATCGCCGTGGCTGTGCCCGCGGTGCTGGCCTACAACCTGTTCGGCAGCTGGATCGCCGCCTGCGAGGCCGAGCTCGAAGGCTACGCGCACGACCTGCTCGAGCGCTAGCGCAGGCTGGAACCATGGCCTTCGGTCGCCTCAGCCGCCGCGAGCCGGGCCCCGGCATCCAAGGCCGGGGCGGCCCCATGAGCGACATCAACATGACGCCGCTGATCGACGTGATGCTGGTGCTGCTGGTCATCTTCATCGTCACCGCGCCGCTGCTGGCGAGCCGGCTGAAGCTCGAGCTGCCCCAGGCCGAGGCCGCCGCCGGTGCCGGGCCGGGCGCGGTGCTGGCGGTGAGCATCGCCGCCGACGGCCGCGTCTACCTGGCCGACGAGGCCTTGCCCGCCGCCGAGCTGCGCGCCCGCCTGGAGGCCGCTGCCAAGGCCGCCGTGGCGCGCGACCCCGCCACCGAGCTGCAGCTGCGCGCCGACCGTGCCGTGCCCTATGGCCGTGTCGCCGAGCTCATCGGTTGGGTGCAGGGCGCCGGCCTCACGCGCATAGGCCTCGTGACAGAGGCGCCGACACAGTAGCGCTCCCTACAATCTGGCGGATGAACGACAAGTACGTCCCCGCCGAGGTCGAGAGCACCGCACAGGCCCACTGGCAATCCGTCGACGCGTACCGCGTGACGGAAGACGCCAGCCGGCCCAAGTTCTACGCCTGCAGCATGCTGCCCTACCCCAGCGGCAAGCTGCACATGGGCCACGTGCGCAACTACACCATCAACGACATGTTGACGCGGCAGCTGCGCATGAAGGGCATGAACGTGCTCATGCCCATGGGCTGGGACGCCTTCGGCCTGCCGGCCGAAAACGCGGCCATGAAGAACAAGGTGCCGCCGGCGCAGTGGACCTACTCCAACATCGCCCACATGAAGGGCCAGATGCAGGCCATGGGCCTGGCCATCGACTGGAGCCGCGAACTCGCCACCTGCAGCCCCGAGTACTACAAGTGGAACCAGTGGCTGTTCCTGAAGATGCTAGAGGCGGGCATCGCCGAGCGGCGCACGCAGGTCGTCAACTGGGACCCGGTCGATCAGACCGTGCTGGCCAACGAGCAGGTGATCGACGGCCGCGGCTGGCGCAGCGGCGCACTGGTCGAGAAGCGCGAGATCCCCGGCTACTACCTGCGCATCACGAAGTACGCCGACGAGCTGCTGGCCGGCGTCACCGACCCGAGCTCGCCGCACTACCTGGACGGCTGGCCCGAGCGCGTGCGCCTGATGCAGGAGCACTGGATCGGCAAGAGCCAGGGCGTGCGTTTCGCCTTCACGCACGACATCACCGGTGACGACGGAGCGCCCATCCAGGGCGGCCGCATGTACGTGTTCACGACGCGGGCCGACACCATCATGGGTGTCACCTTCTGCGCCGTGGCGCCTGAGCACCCGCTGGCCGCGCACGCTGCGGCGCACCGGCCGAAGCTGGCGGCCTTCATCGAGAAGTGCAAGCAGGGCGGCACCACCGAGGCCGAGCTCGCGCTGCGCGACAAGGAAGGCATGGACACCGGCCTCGTCGTCACGCACCCGCTCACCGGCCAGAGCGTGCCGCTGTGGGTGGGCAACTACGTTCTGATGAGCTACGGCGACGGCGCCGTCATGGGCGTGCCCGCGCACGACGAGCGCGACTTCGCGTTCGCGCTGAAGTACGGCTTGAAGATCCAGCAGGTCGTGCACATCGACGGCGAGCACTACGACTACCACCGCTGGCAGGACTGGTACGGCGACAAGACGCGCGGCATCACCATCAACTCCGATCTCTACAGCGGCCTGTCGCACGAGCACGCCGTCGACGCCATCGCCCAGGCGCTGGCCGAGCGCGGCCTGGGCGAGAAGAAGACGACCTGGCGGCTGCGCGACTGGGGCGTGAGCCGCCAGCGCTACTGGGGCACGCCGATCCCCATCATCCACTGCGACGAGCACGGCGCGGTGCCGGTGCCCGAGAGCGACCTGCCCGTGGTGCTGCCGGAAGACTGCATCCCCGACGGCAGCGGCAACCCGCTGCACAAGCACGAGGGCTTCCATGCCGGCGTGAAGTGCCCCATCTGCGGCAAGCCGGCGCGCCGCGAGACCGACACGCTGGACACCTTCGTCGACAGCTCGTGGTACTTCATGCGCTACTGCGATTCCTCGCTCGACACCGCCATGGTGGGCGCGGGCACGCAGTACTGGATGCCGATGGACCAGTACATCGGCGGCATCGAGCACGCCATCCTGCACCTGCTGTACGCCCGCTTCTGGACGCGCGCGATGCGCGACCTGGGCCTGGTGACGGTGTCCGAGCCCTTCAAGAAACTGCTGACGCAGGGCATGGTGCTGAACGAGGCCTTCAGCCGCACCAGCGCGGAAGCGGGCCGCGAGTACTTCTGGGCCCACGACCTGGACATCGTGCGCGACGAGCACGCGCACGTCGTCTCGGCCACGGCCCGGCGCGACGGCCAGGCGGTGCACTACGAGGGCTGGACGACGATGTCCAAGTCCAAGAACAACGGCGTCGACCCGCAGGCCGTGATCGAGCGCTTCGGCGCCGACACCGCGCGCCTGTTCGTCATGTTCGCCAGCCCGCCCGAGCAGACCATCGAGTGGAACGACGCCGGCGTGGAAGGCGCCAACCGCTTCCTGCGCCGGGTGTGGAACTTCGGCGCCAAGCACCGCGAGGCCGTCCGCGGCGCTGGCGCGCCCGAGGGCAGTGCCGAGAGCAAAGCGCTGCGCCGCGAGATCCACCTCGTGCTGCGCCAGGTGAGCTACGACTTCGAGCGCATGCAATACAACACCGTGGCCAGCGGCGCCATGAAGATGCTCAACGCGCTGGAGGCCGCCGCAGCAAGCGCCGGAGCTGGCACGCTGAAAGAGTGCTTCGGCATCCTGCTGCGCGTGCTGTACCCGGCCTGCCCGCACATCGGCTGGGCGCTGTGGCGCGAGCTCGGCTACGAGGCCGCGCACGGCGACCTGCTCGACGCGCCCTGGCCCGTGGTCGACGAGGCCGCGCTGGTGCAGGACGAGATCGAACTCGTGCTGCAGATCAGCGGCAAGCTGCGGGGCGCGCTGCGCGTGCCGGCCGCGGCCGACCGCGCCGCCATCGAGGCCGCGGCGCTGGCCAGCGCGGAGTTTGCGAAGTTCAGCGAAGGCAAGCCGGCGAAGAAGGTCATCGTCGTGCCCGGTCGGCTGGTGAATGTGGTCGTCTAGACGTCGGGCGCTGCAGGGCGGCGTGGCGTTGCTGGCCACGCTGGCCACCGCCGGCTGCGGCTTCACGCGCCGGCAGCCGCCCCGGTTGGCCTTCGGCTCCATCGCCCTGGCGGGCTTTGCGCCGCGCAGCCCGCTGGCGGCCGAGCTGACGCGGCAGCTGCGTGCGCAGGTGCAGGTGCTGCCCGCGCCCGACCGGGCCGATGTCGTGCTCGAATCGCTCGACGACACGCGTGAGAAGAGCATCGTCGCCAGCACGGCCGCGGCGCAGGTGCGCGAGGTGCAGCTGCGCCTGCGCTTCCACTTCAGCGCGCGCACGCCCTCGGGCCGGCTGCTG
>JBIJAP010000061.1:0-12210 GCA_044345715.1 Rubrivivax sp. | reverse complement strand
GGGCTCACGCGGGCACCTCTGCGGCCGGGGCGGCGTCGGAACCCGCGCCCTGCATGATCTCGAGGAATACGTCTTCCAGGTCGGCACGGCCGATCTCAAGGTCTTCGATCTT
Source organism: Rubrivivax sp. (assembly GCA_044345715.1). GTDB lineage: Bacteria > Pseudomonadota > Gammaproteobacteria > Burkholderiales > Burkholderiaceae_C > Rubrivivax. The sequence continues at coordinate 12,098 of JBIJAP010000061.1, read as the reverse complement.
GACGCCCGCGCCGCGCAGCCGCGCGAGCAACTGCTCCACGCCGGCGGCGTCGTGCGCCTTGATCTGCACGATGCGGCCGGTGACCCGTGCCGACGCGCCCAGATCGGCCGGCAGCGCCGAGTCGGTCTTGAAGCGCAGCATCGTGCCGGCGCGGCCGGCCAGCAGCGCGCTGGTGCGGTCCAGCGCCACCAGTCGGCCGGCCTTGAGCATGCCGATGCGGCCGCACAGGGCCTCGGCCTCTTCGAGGTAGTGCGTGGTCAGCAGCACGGTGTGGCCCTCGCGGTTGAGGCGCGAGACGAACTGCCACAGCGTCTGCCGCAGTTCCACATCAACACCGGCCGTGGGCTCGTCGAGCACGATCACCGGGGGCCGGTGCACCAGCGCCTGTGCCACCAGCACGCGGCGCTTCATGCCGCCCGAGAGCTGGCGCATGTTGGCGCCGGCCTTGTCGGCCAGGCCCAGCGACTGCAGCAGCTCATCGATCCAGGCCTCGTTGTCGCGGATGCCGAAGTAGCCGCTCTGGATGCGCAGGGTTTCACGCACGCTGAAAAACGGGTCGAACACCAGCTCCTGCGGCACGATGCCCAGGGCGCGGCGCGCGGCGGCGTAGTCGGTCACGACGTCGTGGCCCAGCACGGTGGCGGTGCCCGAGGTGGCGCGCGACAAGCCGGCCAGGATGGAGATCAGCGTCGTCTTGCCGGCGCCGTTGGGGCCGAGCAGGCCAAAGAACTCTCCCGACTCGATGGCGAAACTGACACCGTCCAGCGCCTTGAAGGTGCCGCGGGCGCCGCTGTAGTCCTTGTGGACCTGTTCGAAGCGGACGGCGGGCGTGGAATCGGTGGGACGCATGGGTGACAAGGCAGGGGCGGGATTCTAGGCAGGCCGCGCGATCCCTGCCGGCGACAGAATGGGCCCGCCATGGCGCAACCCCCGAAGAAGCCCCGCCGCACCGCCGAGCGCATCCTCGAGGTCACGCTCGAGCTGTTCAACCGCTTCGGCGAGCCCAACGTCAGCACCACGCTGATCAGCGCCGAAATGGGCATCAGCCCGGGCAACCTGTACTACCACTACCCGGCGAAGGACGAGCTGATCAACGCGCTGTTCGAGCGCTACGAGCGCGCGCTGAACGAGATCCTCCAAGCCGCCGACGGCGTGGAGCACGTCGAGGACGCCTGGCTGTTCTTCCACATGCTGTTCGAGCTGATCTGGGGCTACCGCTTCCTCTACCGCGACCTGAACGACCTGCTCAGCAAGAACCGCCGGCTGGAGACGCACTTCCAGTTCGTGCTGAAGAACAAGCAGAAGGCGATGCACGCGATGCTCGACGGGCTGGCGCGCAGCGGCGCCATGCGCATCACCGGCGAGCAGGCGGCGCCCACGGCCACCAGCATGGTGGTGGTGGTGACCTACTGGCTGAGTTTCGAGTACGTGCGCGACCCGCGCCGCGCGCTCGAGACCGAAGCCGCGGCCGCTGCCATGGGCCGCGGCGGCTACCACGCGCTGGCGCTGCTGATGCCCTACCTGGACGAGCACAGCCGCGTGCACCTGCAGCAGCTGGCCGCGAGCTACCTGTCAAATTGAGCAACAAGCCTTGACCGATCGCACACCACAACGACGGGGAGACAAGACCATGAGCCTCACCCCGATCCGCCGCCGCCACATCGTACTGGGCGCCGCGGCCACGCTGGCCCTGCCCCAACTGGCTCGTGCGCAGGCCTTCCCGGCCCGGCCCATCAAGTACATCTGCCCCTGGCCGGCCGGTGGCAGCACCGACGCGGTGATCCGCGCGCTGGCGCAGAGCGCGGCCAAGACGCTGGGCCAGAACATCATCGTCGAGAACAAGCCCGGCGCCGGCGGCATGCTGGGCGCCAACGAGCTGGTGTCGGCCGCACCCGACGGCTACACGCTGAGCCAGCTGCCGCACGGCGTCTTCCGCATCCCGCACATGCAGAAGACCACCTTCGATACCCTGAAGGACTTCACCTGGATCGCCTGCCTCACCGGCTACACCTTCGGCCTGGTGGTGCCGGCTGACAGCCCGATCAAGACCATCGCCGACCTCGTGGCCTACGCCAAGGCCAACCCTGAGAAGTTCACCTACGGCTCCACCGGCATCGGCACCAGCCCGCACCTGGCGGTGGAAGAGTTCGCGCAGCGCGCCGGCATCAAGCTGACGCACGTGCCCTTCAAGGGCAACGCCGACAACATGCAGGCCATCCTGGGCGGCCACACGATGGCGGCGTCAGATGCCACCGGCTGGGCGCCGCATGTCGAAAGCGGAAAGCTGCGCCTCCTGGCCACCTACGGCAGCAAGCGCACGAAGCGCTGGCCCACCGTGCCCACGCTCGACGAGCTGGGCTACAAGACGGTGAGCGACTCGCCCTTCGGCGTCTGCGGCCCCAAGGGCATGGACCCTGCCGTGGTGCGCACGCTGCACGACGCCTTCAAGAAGACGCTCGAAGACCCGGCCGTGCTGGCCAGCTTCGAAAAGTTCGACCAGACCGTGATCTACATGGACACCGAGCAGTACACGCGCTTTGCACGGGAGAGCTTCGCCGCCGAGAAGGCCACGATGGAGCGGCTGGGGCTGGCCAAGCCGGGCTGAACCACCCTACGACCCATGGACACCCCCACCCCCGACCGCTGGAAGCACGACGGCGTGCGCGTCGTCCCCGCCAACCAGCTCGACCCGAACACCGCGCAGACGCCCGGCATGGACCGCAAGGCGGCGATCAACTTCGCGCGCGTCGGGGCCAGCAAGCTCTGGGCCGGCACCGTGCACATCCACGCCGGGGCCAAGACGGGCGCCCACCACCACGGGCCGCTGGAGAGCGTGATCTACGTCGTCAAGGGCCGCGCGCGCATGCGCTGGGGCGAGCACCTGGAGTTCACCGCCGAGGCCGGCCCGGGCGACTTCATCTACGTGCCGCCCTTCGTGCCGCACCAGGAGATCAACGCCAGCGCCACCGAGACGCTGGAGTGCGTGCTCTGCCGCAGCGACGGCGAGGCGGTGGCCGTCAACCTGGACATCGAGCCGGCCGAGAAGCCGCTCGACGTGGCCTGGATCGACCCCACGCACCCGGCCCTGCCGAAGGGCACCGCATGACGATGCCGCCGCCGCGCGAGCTGCTGCGCGCCTTGTACGACACCGCGGTGGCGCGCGCGCTGCCGCTGCGCACGCTGGGCGCGGTGTTGCCGCCACCACCGGCGCGCGGGCGCACCGTGGTGGTGGGCGCCGGCAAGGCCGGCGGCGCCATGGCTGCGGCCTTCGACGCGCTATGGCCGGCCGATGCGCCGGTGAGCGGCCTCGTCATCACGCGCTACGGGCACGTGCCGCCGGCCTACCAGGCCCGGCCCGGCCGCGTCGAGGTCGTGGAAGCCGCGCACCCGGTGCCCGATGCCGCCGGGCTGGACGCCACGCGCCGCATGGCCACCCTGGTGCAGGGCCTGACGGCCGACGACCTGGTGATCGCGCTTGTTTCCGGAGGCGGCTCGTCGCTGCTCACGATGCCGGCGCCCGGCCTCACGCTGGCCGACAAGCAGGCCATCAACCACGCGCTGCTGAGGAGTGGCGCCGCCATCGACGAGATGAACACGGTGCGCAAGCACCTGTCGGCCATCAAGGGCGGGCGGCTGGCCGCGCTGGCGCACCCGGCGCGCGTGGTGACGCTGCTGATCTCCGACGTGCCCGGCGACGAGCCCGGCGTCATCGCCAGCGGCCCGACGCTGCCCGACCCGAGCAGCTGCGCCGACGCGCTGGCCATCTGCGCACGTTATGGCATTGAGCTGCCGGCGGCCGCGCGCGCCGGGCTCGACAGCGGCGCCTTCGAGACGCCCAAGCCCGGCGACGCGCGCTTCGCCGGCCACGCCTGCCACGTGTTCGCCACGCCGCAGCAAAGCCTGGAGGCCGCCGCCGCGCAGGCGCGAGGCTGGGGGCTGGCGGCGCACATCCTGTCTGACGAGATCGAGGGCGAAAGCCGCGTCGTCGGCCAAGTGCACGCCGCGATGGCGCGCGCGGTGGCGCGGCGCGGGCAGCCGTTCGCGGCGCCCTGCGTCATCCTCTCCGGCGGCGAGACCACCGTCACGGTGCGCAGCAAAGGCGGCCGCGGCGGGCGGGCCGGCGAGTTCCTGATGGGCTGCGCGCTGGCGCTGCAAGGCCAGGCGCGCGTATGGGCGCTGGCGGCCGACACCGACGGCATCGACGGCATCGAGTCCAACGCCGGCGCCATCGTCACGCCCGACTCGCTGGCGCGCGCGCGGGCCTTGGGCCTGGATGCACGCGGCGCGCTCGACCGCCACGACAGCCAGCCCTTCTTTGCCGCACTCGGCGACCTCGTCGAACCCGGGCCGACCTTTACCAACGTCAACGACTTCCGCGCCCTGCTCGTGCTGTAGCGTGTGACCCGGCACCCCGAACGAGGAGGATGAACCGATGAGCATCCGCCCCGGAAACGACGGCAAGCTCTGGCGCTGACGGCGCTGTCAGTGGCGGCGCGGCCAAGCCCAAGCTGTTCATCAACAGGGTCATCCAGGCGCGTGAATACACGACAGCCCCGCTGGTGCTGAACCTCGCGCGCTGGCCGGTCGACAGTTACGGTGTGAACGCCGACGCCAGCGGCGAGCTGGGCGGCGTTGGGCGGTCGGCCCCGACCAGTCTCTGCCCGGCCTCGGGTTTAATCACGGCCATGAACCAACTCGAGCAGCTCAAGCAGCACACGGTCGTCGTCGCCGACACCGGCAACTTCAAGCAACTGGCCCAGTACGCCCCGCGCGACGCCACCACCAACCCCAGCCTCATCCTGAAGGCCGTGCAACAGCCCGACTACGCGCCGCTGCTGGCCGAGACCGTGGCCGCGCACGCTGCGCAGCCGCTGGAGGCCATCGTCGACGAGGTGCTGGTGCGCTTCGGCCGCGAGATCCTGAAAGTGGTGCCCGGCCGCGTGAGCACCGAGGTCGACGCGCGGCTGAGCTTCGACACCGAAGCCACCGTGGCGCGCGCCGAGCGGCTAATCGGGCTGTACGCCGCAGCCGGCATCGGCCGGGATCGCGTGCTGATCAAGATCGCCGCCACCTGGGAGGGCATCCGCGCCGCCGAGCGGCTGGAGCGCGCCGGCATCCGCTGCAACCTGACCCTGCTCTTTGCCTTCTGCCAGGCGGTGGCCTGCGGCGACGCGGGCGTGCGACTGATCAGCCCCTTCGTCGGCCGCATCTACGACTGGCACAAAAGGGCCGCCGGCGCCAACTGGAACGAGGCCGCGATGGCCGGCGCCGCCGACCCCGGCGTGCAGAGCGTGCGCGCCATCTTCGAGCACTACAAGCGCCACGGCATCGCCACCGAGGTGATGGGCGCGAGCTTCCGCAACACCGGGCAGATCGTGGCACTTGCCGGCTGCGATCTGCTGACCATCGCGCCCGAGCTGCTGGCGGCGCTGCAGGCCAGCGACGCGCCGCTGGCCAAGGCGCTCGATGCCGATGCGGCGCGCGCGCTGCCGCTGCCGGCCGTGGACCACGACGAGAAGCGCTTCCGTTGGGCGCTGAACGAGGACGCCATGGCCACTGAGAAGCTGGCCGAGGGCATCCGCGCTTTTGCCGTGGATGCGGCCAAGCTCGATGCGCTGATCGACGGGCTGCGCACATGAACCCGACGGCCCCCCGCTGCGACGACACCGCCGCCTGGGCCGCACTGGCAGGCCATTGGCAGGCCCACGGCCGCGACTTCGACCTGCGCGAGGCCTTCGCGCGCGACGCCGGCCGCGTGGCGGCGCTGTCCTTCGACGCGCCCGAGGTCTTTGCCGACCTCAGCAAGAACCACATCGACACCGCCACGCTGCACTTCCTGCTCGACCTAGCGCAGCAGTGCCGGCTGCCCGAGCGGCGCGACGCGATGCTCGGCGGCGCCGTGGCCAACCCCACCGAAGGCCGCGCGGTGCTACACACCGCCCTGCGCGCGCCGCGCGGCGCGGGCCTGTTCAGCGACGAGGTGCACACCACGCTCGACGCCATGCTGGCGTATGCCGAGGCGGTGCGTGCCGACGAGGGCATCACCGACATCGTCAACATCGGCATCGGCGGCAGCGACCTCGGGCCGGCGATGGCGGTACGCGCGCTGGAGTCGTACACGCTGCCAAGGCAGCGCGTGCACTTCGTCAGCAACGTCGACGGCCACGATCTCGCGCCGCTCTTGGCGCGGCTGGACGCGAAGCGCACGCTGTTCATCATCGCCAGCAAGACCTTCACGACGCAGGAGACGATGGCCAACGCCGAAGCGGCGCGCGCCTGGTTCTTGCAGCAGGGTGGCACCGACGTGGCGCGCCACTTCGCCGCCACCACGACCAACGTGAAGGCGGCCGCGGCCTTCGGCATCAGCACCACCTTCGGCTTCTGGGACTGGGTCGGCGGCCGCTACTCGCTGTGGAGCGCCATCGGGCTGCCGATCGCCATCGCCATCGGCAGCGCGAACTTCCGCGCGCTGCTGGCCGGCGCCCACGCCATGGACCGCCACTTCGCGCAGGCCCCACTGGCGCAGAACCTGCCGGTACTGTTGGGCTTGCTCGATGTCTGGTACATCAATTTCCACGGTTTTGCCAGCCGCAGCGTGGCGCCCTACCACCAGGGCCTGGCGCGGCTGCCGGCCTACCTGCAGCAGCTCGAGATGGAAAGCAACGGCAAGCGCGTCGATCTCGCCGGCCGCGCCCTGCCCTTTGCCACCAGTCCGGTGGTGTGGGGCGAGCCGGGCACCAACGGCCAGCATGCGTACTTCCAGATGCTGCACCAGGGCACCGAGGTCATCCCGGTGGAGTTCATCCTTGTCAAGACGCCTACGCACGCCCTGCCCGACCAGCACGCCAAGCTGCTGGCAAACGGCCTGGCGCAGAGCCAGGCGCTGATGCTGGGCAAGAGCGCCGCCGAGGCCGCGGCCGAATCGGTGCCCACGGCCGACGCCGGCTTCGACCGCGCCGTGCTGGCGCAGCACCGCAGCTTCCCCGGCAACCGGCCGAGCACCACCTTCGTGCTCGACGCGCTGACGCCGTCGAGCCTGGGCGCCTTCCTCGCGCTGTACGAGCACCGCGTGTGGACCAGCGGCGCGCTGTGGGGCATTAACAGCTTCGACCAGTGGGGGGTCGAGCTGGGCAAGGCTCTGGCCGGCCGGCTGCTGCCGCGCCTGATGCCCGGGCCGCAGCGGGGCGATGCAGCCGGCCTGGATGCGTCCACCGCCGCGCTGCTGCAGCGCCTGACGAGGCCTGGCGCATGACGGCCGCGCGCCGGCTGCGCATCGTCTTCGACCTCGGCGCCGTGGTGCTGCGCTGGCAGCCCGCCGCGCTGCTGCAGCGGCTGCTGCCCGAACACGCCCATGACACGGCCAGCACCGCGCATTGGCTGAGCCAGGTGTTCCAGGCCTACGGCGGCGACTGGGCCGACTACGACCGCGGCGTGGTGGCCGCATCCGACCTGGTGGCGCGCATCGCCAAGCGCACCAGCCTGGCGCCGGCCGCCGTGCAGGCCGTGGTCGAAGCCGTGCCGCACGAACTGCAACCGATCCCCGAGACGGTGGCGCTCATCCATCGCCTGCACGCGGCCGGCCACACGCTGCACTACCTGTCGAACATGCCCGCACCCTGCGCCGACGTGCTGGAGCGGCGCGAGGCGACCCTGTTCGCTCACTTCGACAGCGGCGTGTTCTCTGGCCGCGTGCACCTCATCAAGCCCGAGCCCGCCGTCTACGCCTTCGCGCAGCAACGATTCGGGGTGCCCGCGCAGGAGTTGGTGTTCCTGGACGACCACGAGCCCAACGTCAAGGCAGCACACGCCGCCGGCTGGCACGGCGTGGTGTTCCGCGACGCCACGCAGGCCGAAGGCGAGATGCGCGCGGCGGGCTGGGTCGGCTGAATGCGGGGTGGGTTCAACGTCCGTTCTTGAATGCCCTTCGTGACTCACCGTTCGGGCTGAGCTTGCCCGCCCGAGCGTTCTGAGCCCTTCGACACGGCGCCCTCGACAAGCTCGGTCCCCTGCTCAGGGCGAACGGGGAGGCGGTGGATGCGCGACGCGGGATGCAACTCAAGCGCGCGGCCTTACAGCGCCGCCGCCAACCGCGCCGCCTGGTCGATCGCCCGCTTCGCATCCAGTTCACCCGCCTCCAGCGCGCCGCCAATCACATGCGCCGGGCGGCCCTGGGCCGCCAGCGCATCGGCCAGCGGGCGCAGCGGCAACTGCCCGGCGCACAGCACCACGGTGTCGCAGGCAATCCACGTCGGGTTCTCACGGCGCTCGCCATAGCTCACCAGCAGGCCCTCGTCGGCGATGCGCTCGTAGTTCACGCCGCCGATCATCTCCACCTGCTTGTGCTTAAGCGCCGTGCGGTGGATCCAGCCCGTTGTCTTGCCCAGGCCCGCGCCCAGCTTGCCGGCCTTGCGCTGCAGCAGCGTCACCTGGCGCGCCGGAGCGGCAATCTCCGGCCGCGTGGTGGCCAGGCCGCCCGCGGCCAGCGCCGGATCGGCCACGCCCCATTCGGCCTGCCAGGCGGGCAGGTCCAGCGCGGTGGAGGGGCCGCTGTGCACCAGGTACTCGGCCACGTCGAAACCGATGCCACCGGCGCCGACGATGGCCACGCGCGCGCCCACGGGCTTGTGCTCACGCAGCACCTCGATGTAGCTCAGCACCTTGGAGTGGTCCTGCCCGGGGATCTTCGGGTCGCGCGGCGTCACGCCGGTGGCGATGACCACTTCGTCGTAGCCCTGCAGTTCATCGGCCATCACGCGGTGGCCGAGTTGGAGCTGCACGCCGGTGGTCTCAACGCGGCGGCGGAAGTAGCGCAGCATCTCCTCGAACTCTTCCTTGCCCGGCACCTGCCGCGCCATGTGGAGCTGGCCGCCGATCTCGCCAGCCGCATCGAACAGGCGCACGTCGTGGCCTCGCTCGGCCAGCAGCGTGGCCGCGGTGATGCCTGCCGGCCCAGCGCCCACCACCGCGATGCGCTTGCGCTTGAGCGAAGGGCGGAACACCAGCTCGGTTTCGCGGCAGGCGCGCGGGTTCACCAGGCAGCTGGCGGTCTTGTTCTGGAACACATGGTCCAGGCAGGCCTGGTTGCAGGCGATGCAGGTGTTGATGAGGTCGCTCTGGCCACGCGCCGCCTTGTTGACGAACTCGGCGTCGGCCAGCAGCGGCCGCGCCATCGAGACCATGTCGGCCGCGCCGTCGGCCAGCAACTGCTCGGCCACCTCGGGCGTGTTGATGCGGTTGCTGGTGACCAGCGGCGTGGCGATGCCGGCGGCGGCGAACTCGGCCTTCATCTTTTTCGTCACCCACGCGAAGGCCGCGCGCGGCACGCTGGTGGCGATCGTGGGAATGCGCGCCTCGTGCCAACCGATGCCGGTGTTGATGAGCGTGGCCCCGCCCTGCGCCACGGCCTTGCCGAGCTGCACCACCTCGTCCCAGCGGCTGCCGCCGGGCACGAGGTCGAGCATCGAGAGTCGGTAGATGATGATGAAGTCGTGGCCCACCGCCTGCCGCGTGCGAGCGACGATCTCCAGCGGCAGCCGCATGCGCTGGCTGTAGTCGCCGCCCCATTCGTCGGTGCGCTGGTTCGTGGCCGCGCTGAGGAACTGGTTGATGAAGTAGCCCTCGGAGCCCATGATCTCCACGCCGTCGTAGCCCGCCTCGCGGGCCTTGGCGGCGCAGTTCACGAAGGCGCGGATCTGCCGCTCCACGCCGCGGGCGCTCAGCGCAAAGGGCGTGAACGGCGAGATCGGCGACTTCAGCCGCGACGGCGCCACCGCCAGCGGGTGGTAGCCATAACGGCCGGTGTGCAGGATCTGCAGCGCAATTCTGCCGCCGGCCTGGTGCACGGCCTCGGTCACCACGCGGTGCCGCCGCGCGGCGGCCGAGGTGGACAGCGTGCCCGCAAAGGGCTTGGTCCAGCCGGCGATGTTGGGTGCGAAGCCGCCGGTCACCATCAACCCCACGCCGCCTTCGGCACGCTCGCGGAAATAGGCCGCGAGCTTGGTGAGGTCGCGCCCTTCTTCGAGGCCGGTGTGCATGGAGCCCATCAGCACCCGGTTCTTCAGCGTGGTGAAGCCCAGGTCCAGCGGGGCCAGCAGGTGGGGGTAGGGCAAGGGCGTCATCGGGCGGTGTCTCGGCGTTCGCGATGGAACGGGAGTGTCGCGCCTCGGCGCCCTTCGCAGGGCTCTCAGGCCGGCGGTGGCCCCTCGCCCGCGGCCAGGCGGCGTTCGATGGCCTGCAGCACCGGCAGCAGCTCGGCCACGGTGTCGATGGTGTAGTCGGGCTGCGCCACGGCCAGCCGGGCGGCGGCGGCCGTGCGCCGCCGGGCTTGCTCGTCGGCCGGCAGCGCGGCCCAGGCCTCGGCGGACAGGCCCGTCTCGTTGCCACTCACGGTGATGGCCACCGTCCAGCAGCCCGCGTGGCGGCCTTCCATCAGGCCCGGGACGGTGTCGTCCACCTTCACCACGCGCCGCGCCGGCCACACGCCCAGCTCGATGAAGCAGCGGTACATGCCCAGCGGCGCGGGCCGGTTCTCTCTCACGTCGCCGGCACACACCAGGTTGTCGGGCACGAAACCCTGGGTCGCGGCCAGCGGCACCAGCACGTCCATGATCTCGCGGTTATAGCCGGTGGTGCTGCCGATCTTCAGGCCGCGCTCGCGCAGCTCGCGCATCAGCGTGGGAACGCCCTCAATCAGCTGGGCGTGGCGCGGCACGGCGGCGCGGTTCATCGGCGTGAAGCGCTCGTACAGGCGGTCGATATCGGCGACATCCATGTCCCGGCCGTGGCGGCGGCGCCAGGCCGCGGCCACCGTGGGCAGCCGGCCCAGGGCCTGGATGTGCTGCCACTTCGGCAGGCCCATCGGCACGCGGGCCTCGGCCACGGTGATGGCCACGTCCTCCGACGCGAACAGCTCGACGAAGGCGCCCATCGGCGCCTGGCTGCCGAAGTCCACCACCGTGCCGGCCCAGTCGAACACCACCGCCGCCAGGCCGGTGGCCGGCGCGTCATCAGTTCCAGCCATCGAACACCTCGTTTGCAATGCCGAAGGCCGTGCTGGCCCCCGTGCCGCTGGTCACCACCACCACGCGCGTGGCCGCGTCGGGGGCCTCGATCACGCAGTCCACCGCTGCGCTTTTGGCAGAAGTACCGGTGGGGTAGACACCCGTCCAGCGTTCCACCACCTCCACCGCATCGAGCCGCAACGTCTGGCACAGGTGGCGCAGGATGAGATCGTCGACGCGCTCGCTGGCAAAGGGCTCGGGCGTGGCGTCGCCGTGGTGCGAATCGCCGACCACCAGCGTGCCGTCGGCGCTTTGCACCACGATCAGGTGGATGCCGGCGTCCAGGCTCTCGGCCTCTTCGTGCTGCAGCTGCGCCCGCAGCGGCGCCGCCTCGGGCAGCGCGGCATAACCGCCGTAGCGCACGAGGCTTAGGTCGGCCATCACGGCGCTGCCCAGCACAAAGCCGGGGCGCGGGCGCACGCGCAGCATCTGCAGCCGCGTCAGCGCCAGCGGGTGGCGGGCCAGCGACGGCGCGGCCACGCCGGTGAGATCGGCCCCCGGGCACAGCAGCACGCGGCCAGCGTGCAGCGTGCGTTCGCTGGTGCGCACACGGCCGGCCGCTGCCTCGAGCACGGTCTGCCCGCGGTGGAAGACGACGCCGTGGCGCTCGGCCAGCCAGGCGGCGAGCTTCGGGATGGCCGTGCGCGACTCCACGCGCAGCTCGTGCGGCGACCACATCGCGGCCACCGCGCCCTCGGTGCGCAGCGCGGGCGCGCGCGTCGCAGCCTCCGTGGCGTCGACCAGTTCATTGCCTTCGGCCATCGGCGTGTGCATGAAGGCCTGCAGCACCTCGGCCGCGCGCGGGCGATGCGCCAGCAGCCACAGGCCGCGGTGCTCGATGGCGATGCCTGCCTCGGGCGCCACGCGGGCCCAGATGTCGCGGCTGGCGCGGGCGCGCCGCCAGGTGTCGCCGGCCGGCTGGCCGGTGACGGTGACGAAGCCGAAGTTGCGGATCGAGGCGCCGACGCAGCGCTGGTCGCGCTCGACCACGGCCACGCGCAGGCCGCGCTCGACCGCGGCCAGCGCGTGCGCCAGGCC
>JBIJAP010000060.1:0-12226 GCA_044345715.1 Rubrivivax sp. | reverse complement strand
GCAAGACCAGCGTCTGGGCCGTCACCGACCGCAACTCCGACGGCGTGGCCGACGAGGTCAAGAGCTTCGCGCCGAGCCTGAAGTTCACCAACCCGAACGGCGTGTGCTGGACGCGCGACGGCTTCCTGATCGTCGTCGAGCACAACCGTGTGCTCAACTTCCCCGCCGCCGAGTTCTTCTATGAAGGCCCGGACGTGGCGGTGATCGAGGTCGTGCCGCAGGGCAAGCTGATCCCGCCCGAGGAAGAGAGCTTCAACCATGGCGCCCGTGTCTGCGACGTCGGCCCCGACGGCCAGCTCTACATCAGCCTGGGTCAGCCCTTCAACGTGCAGCCGCGCGACAAGGTCAAGCTCTACGACGACATCGGCATCGGCGGCATCATCCGCCTGAACCCCTTCGACGGCAGCAAGCGCGAGGTGTTCGCGCGTGGCGTCCGCAACTCGGTGGGCCAGGACTTCAACCCGAAGGATGGCAGCCTGTGGTGGACCGACAACCAGGTCGACGGCATGGGTGATGACATTCCGCCCGGCGAACTGAACCGCTCGACCACCCGCGGCCAGCACTTCGGCTTCCCGTGGACGAACGGCGGCGTCACCATCGCCGGCAGCTCGGCCGCGCCCGACCTGAAGGACCTGCCGGCCCCCGCCGGCATGGTGCCGCCGCAGGTGAACTTCCCGGCCCACCAGGCGCAGCTGGGCATGGGCTTCTACAGCGGCTCGATGTTCCCCGAGAAGTACCGCGGCGGCATCTTCGTGGCCTCGCACGGCTCGTGGAACCGCACCAAGGCCAGCGGCGCGCTGATCAACTTCGTCTCGCTGAAGGCCGACGGCACGGCTGACAAGTCCGAGGTCTTTGCCGAAGGCTGGATGGACGCCAACGGCGTCTACCGCGGCCGGCCGGTGGACGTGGCCATGATGAAGGACGGGTCGATGCTGATCAGCGACGACTTCGCTGGCGCCATCTACCGCGTCACCTACAGCGCTCCCTGACGCGCGCCCTGACGCGCTCCCCGGCCACGGCCGGCCCCGCCCGGGGCCGGCCGTGGCCTCACCCGAGAACAGAATCAGCGTCATGCCGAGGACTCTCTTTGCGGCCACAGCGGCCGCCTTTGTGTGGTTGTCTTCCTTGCCCGCGGCCGCGCAGGACGTGCAGGCCGGCCGCCAGCGCGCCCAGGCCTGCGCCGTGTGCCACGGGCCCGTGGGCCTGAGCAGCGCACCCGATGCGCCGCACCTGGCCGGGCAACCCGCCCTGTACCTGGTGGCGCAGTTGCGCGCCTACCGCAGCGGCACGCGCCGCCACGAAGTGATGAACGTGATTGCACGGGGCTTGTCCGATGAAGACATCACCCAGCTGTCGGCCTGGTACTCGGCGATCCGCATCGATGCCCAAGCACCGCAGTAAAGCGCTGGCCGAGCAGGCCTTCGTGCTGGGCCTGGGCCTGGCGTGCAGCGGCGGCGCGGCCGCCACGGAACGCGTGATCATCAGCGCCAGCGGTGCCGAGTTGCGGGCCTTCGACGCGCCGCACGCGGCCAGCGTCGTCGGCGCCGACGAGCTGCGCACGGGCGGGCCGATGATCAACCTGTCGGAGTCGCTCGCCCGCGTGCCGGGGCTGGTGGCCAACAACCGCAGCAACTACGCGCAAGACCTGCAGCTGGGCTCGCGCGGGTTTGGGGCGCGGGCCAGCTTTGGGGTGCGTGGGTTGCGGCTGGTGGCGGATGGCATTCCGGCCAGCGGGCCTGATGGCCAGGGTCAGGTCTCTCACTTCGACATCGCCGGCGCCAGCCGCGTGGAGGTGCTGCGCGGGCCGTTCTCGGCGCTGTACGGCAGCAGCTCGGGCGGCGTGATCTCGCTCGTGAGCACGGCGCCCACCGAGGGCCGGCTGCGCATGGAAGTCGACGCCGGCAGCTTCGGGCTGATGCAGGGGCGGCTCACCGTCGAGGGGCCGCTGGCGGCACTGGGCCCGGGCTGGTCGCTGCGTGCCTCGGTGTCGGACATGTCGATCGACGGCTTTCGCCCGCAGTCGGCCGCCGAGCGCCAGCTGGCCAACGTGCGGCTGGCGCGCGACGACGGCCGCGACCGCATCGTCTTCATCGCCAACGTGCTGGAGCAGCCCGCGCAAGACCCGCTGGGCCTGACACGCGCGCAGTTCGAGGCCGACCCCTGGCAGACCGCGACGATCGCGCTGCCGCAGACCGCGCCCGGCGAGCCCGACCGCTTCGACACTCGCAAGGACACGGCGCAGTCGCAGGCCGGCGTGTCGTGGCGGCACCGTTTCGCCGCCGGGGCACTGGCCGAAAGCCAGCTCGCGGCCTGGAGCGGCCAACGCGCGGTGACGCAGTGGCAGTCCATCCCGGTGGCCACGCAGTTCAATGCCACGACGCCGACGATCACCGAGCGCCACCCGGGCGGCGTGATCGACTTCGACCGCCGCTACGGCGGGCTCGATGGCCGGCTGGTGTGGCGCTGGGCGCTGGCGGGCGATCGCCGGCTTCAGCTGGTGGCCGGCGCGGCGCTGGAGAGCGCACGCGAAGAGCGCCGCGGCTTCGAGAACTTCAGCGGCCCGGCCGCGACCCGGCTGCTCGGCGTGACCGGCCGGCTGCGCCGTGACGAGAGCAACCGCCTCGACAGCCGCGACGCCTTCTTCCAGGCCGACTGGGACATCGCGGCCGACTGGGCCCTGGCCGCCGGCCTGCGCGCCACGCGCGTGCGCTACGCCTCGACGGACCGCTACATCGTCGGCGGCAACGGCGACGACTCGGGTGAACTGTCGTACTCGGCGCGCAGCCCGGTCGTCTCGCTGCAATGGCGCGCGGCCGACAGCCTGCGCGCCTACCTCAGCCTCGGCCGCGGCTTCGAGGCGCCGACGCTGGGCGAGGTGGCCTACCGGCCCGATGGGGGCACTGGCTTCAACAACACGCTGCTGCCGCAGACCAGCCGCCAAGCCGAGCTGGGCCTGAAGTGGCGCAGTGCGGCTGGCGTGGCGCTGGACCTGGCGCTCTTCGAGGCGCGCACGGCCGATGAGATCGCCGTGGCCACCAACCGCGGCGGCCGCAGCACCTTCCGCAACGTCGGCCGCACCACGCGGCGCGGGGCCGAGCTGGCGCTGGCGCTGCCGCTGGGCCCGCAGTGGCGCAGCAGCATGGCGCTGACGGTGCTCGACGCCCGCTACGACAGCGCCTTCGCCGTGTGCGCAGCGCTGCCCTGCCTGTCGCCGACACTGCCCGTGCCGGCCGGCAACCGCATCGCCGGCACGCAGCCGAAGAGCCTGTTCGCCGAACTGGTGTGGCAGCCGCTCACACCGCTGGAGCTGGCCGTCGAAGTGAGGGGCCTGGGCCGCGTGCCGGTGAACGACCTGAACAGCGACTTCGCCGGTGGCCACGGCCTGCTGGGGCTGCGCGCGCGCTGGACGCAGGTGCTGCCGGCGGGCCGGCTGGAACTGCAGGCGCGCATCGATAACCTGGCCAACCGGGCGGTGGCCGGCAGCGTGATCGTCAGCGACGCCAACGGCCGCTTCTTCGAGCCGGCGCCGCCGCGCGCTGGGCTGGTGTCCTTGCGCTGGGCAGTGGCCTGGCCTTGAGTCGAGGCCCAACCGGCTGCGAAAGCGCTTCGACAGGCTCAGCGCGAACGGTAGTGCTTCAACAGCGGTGCTTGAACGGTGGTGCTAGAACAGGGAGGGGCCACCCGCACCCCGTTCGGGCTGAGCTTGTCGAAGCCCTGTCGGCTGGAAAGGCGCTTCGACTAGCTCAGCGCGAACGGTGGTGTTTGACCGGTGGGCCTTGGTTCAGGCTGCGGCGCGGTTCTCGCCCATCACCTGCTGCAGCGCCTGCGCCAGCCGCGCCGTGGCGGCCGCGGGATCGTGCAGCTTGTCGAGGCCGAAGAGGCCAAGGCGGAAGGTCTTGAAGTCGGCACCTTCGTCGCACTGCAGCGGCACACCCGCGGCGCTTTGCACACCCACCGCAGCAAAGGCCTTGCCGGTGTGGATGGCAGCGTCGTCGGTGTAGCTCACCACCACGCCCGGCGCCTGGAAGCCCTCGGCCGCGACGCTGCGAAAGCCGTTCGCGGCCAGCAACGAGCGCACCTGCGTGCCCAGCGCCCATTGCTCGGCGCGCAGCTTCTCGAAACCGTAGTCGCGTGATTCGAGCATCACGTCGCGCGTGGCGGCCAGGGCGTCGGTGGGCAGCGTGGTGTGGTACGCGTGGCCGCCGCCCTCGTACGTTTCCATGATCTGCAGCCACTTCTTCAGGTCCATCGCAAAGCTGCTGCTGGTGGTGCCGTCGATGGCCGCGCGCGCACGCTCCGACAGCATCACGAAAGCGCAGCAGGGCGAGCCGCTCCAGCCCTTCTGCGGCGCGCTCACCAGCACGTCCACACCAGTGGCCGCCATGTCGACCCACAGCGCGCCGCTGGCGATGCAGTCGAGCACGAACAGGCCACCCACCGCGTGCACGGCGTCGGCCACGCCGCGCAGGTAGTCGTCGGGCAGCACCATGCCGCAGGAGGTTTCGACGTGCGGCGCGAACACCACCGCGGGCTTCTCGGCGGCGATGGCGGCACGCACGGCCTCCAGCGGGGCCGGTGCCCAGGGCATCTGGCGGCCGGCAGACACGGGCCGGGCCTTCAGCACCGTGTGCGACTGCGCGATGCCGCCCATGTCAAGGATCTGCGTCCAGCGGTAGCTGAACCAGCCGTTGCGGATGACCAGCGCATGCCGGCCGCTCGCAAACTGCCGCGCCACCGCCTCCATGCCGTAGCTGCCGCTGCCCGGCACCACCACGGCGCTGCGCGCGTGGTACACGTCCTTCAGAACCGACGAGATGTCGCGCATCACGCCCTGGAAGCGCTGCGACATGTGGTTGAGCGCGCGGTCGGTGTAGACCACCGAGTACTCGAGCAGGCCGTCAGGATCGATGTGCGCGTTGAGTCCGGGCATGTCTGTCTCCGTGCTGTTGTGTGCAGACGCACTGTCCGGTCAAGCTTAGCACCGGCTCCCGGGAGCTGCGCTTCCGGGATTGGGCTCGTCACGTGATCAGCTTGGCGGCAATCTTGGCGACGTGTGCGCCCTGAAAGCGCGCGCCGGCCAGTTCGTTGGCCGAGGGCTGGCGCGAGCCGTTGCCGTCGGCGATGGTGCTGGCGCCGTAAGGGCTGCCGCCGGTGACTTCGCTCACACCCATCTGGCCCTGGAACGAGTACGGCAGGCCGACGATCACCATGCCGTGGTGCAGCAGCACCGTGTGCGTGGACAGGATGGTGCTTTCCTGGCCGCCGTGTTGCGTGGCGGTGCTGGAGAACACCGAGCCCACCTTGCCGATGAGCTTGCCCTGGAACCACAGACCGCCGGTCTGGTCGAGGAAGTTCTTCATCTGCGCCGGCATGTTGCCAAAGCGCGTGGGCACGCCCAGGATGATGGCGTCGTAGTCAGGCAATTCGTCCACCGTGGCCAGTGGCGCGGCCTGGTCGAGCTTGAAGCCGGACGCCTTGGCCACGGCCTCGGGCACGATCTCGGGAACGCGCTTGATCACCACGTCGGCGCCCGTGCTTGCCGCGCCTTCGGCGACTGCTTGTGCCATGGTCTCGATGTGACCGTAGCTGCTGTAGTAAAGAACGAGGATCTTGGCCAAGTGGGTGCTCCTGGAAAGGGATTGTTGAACCCGACTCTATCGCCGCGAGCATGGCCGCGTGGCAGAGGGGACTGAGCCGCACTGTCTGCTTCAGGAGGCCGCGGATCGTTCAAGTTGCCTGAAATGCCGGGTCAAAGCGACTGAACGGCGCACGGGCCAGCGGCCGGCAGACTGCCGCCGCATGAACGCCACCCCTCCCGAGCTGCAAGCCCGCTACACCGGCACGGCCATCGCCTTGCACTGGCTGCTGGCGCTGCTGCTGGTGGGCACCTTCAGCCTGGGTGTCTACATGCAGGACCTGCCGTTTTCGCCCAATCGCTTGAAGTACTACAACTGGCACAAGTGGGCCGGCGTGACCATCCTGGCACTGTCGTTCCTGCGCCTCGCCTGGCGCCTGACGCACCGGCCGCCCGCCGATGCCGCCATGCCCGCCTGGCAGGCCCGCGTGGCGCACGCCACCCACTACCTGCTCTACGCACTGTTCTTTGCCGTTCCGCTGATCGGCTGGGCCTACAGCTCGGCCTCGGGCTTTCCGGTGGTGTGGTTCGGCGTGTGGCAACTGCCCGACTTCGTGCCCGTGAGCGCGCCACTGGCCGAGGCCATCAAGCCCTGGCATGAGCGCACGGCGATGTTGATGGCGGCG
Source organism: Rubrivivax sp. (assembly GCA_044345715.1). Classification (GTDB taxonomy): domain Bacteria; phylum Pseudomonadota; class Gammaproteobacteria; order Burkholderiales; family Burkholderiaceae_C; genus Rubrivivax. Next base: position 5,965 of record JBIJAP010000060.1, on the reverse strand, counting down.
CTGGTACTGCTGCATCTGGCGGGTGCGCTGAAGCACCACTTCATCGACCGCGACGGGCTCATCGACCGCATGCGCCCGGGCCGCCGCTGAGCCCCGCTGTTCAACTCCGCAAACGAGCCCTCTTCATCATGAAACTCACGATTACCGCCTTGGCTGCGGCCGCACTGGCCGGCCCCGCACTGGCGCAGCAGGTGCTGCCGGCACAGAGCGAAATCGCCTTCGTCAGCCGCCAGATGGGCGTGCCGGTGGAAGGCAAGTTCGGGCAATGGACGGCGCAGATCGCCTTCGATCCCAAGCGCCCGACCGCCGGCAAGGTGGGCTTCACCATCCAGACCGGCAGCGCCCGCTTTGGCTCGCCCGAAACCGACGCCGAGGTGCCCAAGGCGCCGTGGTTCAACGTCGCGCGCTTCCCCACCGCCAGCTTCACCAGCAGCAGCATCAAGCCGCTCGGTGGCGGCCGCTTCGAGGTGACCGGCACCTTGTCCATCAAGGGCAACAACCAGCCGGTGGTGGTGCCGGTGACGCTCACGCAATCCGGCGCCAACGGCACCGCCACGGGCAGCTTCAGCATCAAGCGGCTGGACTTCAAGATCGGCGAAGGCGAGTGGGCCGACACCTCGATGGTGGCCAACGACGTGACCGTGAAGTTCAAGCTGGCCCTCAGCGGCCTGGCGCCGCAGTGACGAGTTTTTCTTTCCGCTTTTCCAACCCACTCTCCCTGGAGACCGCACGATGTTCCGCCACACCCTGATCGCCGCCACACTGGCCACAACCGCCTGGGCCGCGCAGGCGCAAAGCGCCACCTACGCCGTCGACCCGACGCACACTTTCGTCACCTTCGAGGTGCCGCACCTGGGCATCAGCACCAACCGCGGCCGCTTCGACAAGAAGATCGGCACCGTGCAGTTCGACAGGGCAGGCAAGGCCGGCCGGGTGGACATCACCATCGACACGGCCTCGATCAGCACCGGCACCGCCGCCTTCGACCAGCACCTGCGCGGGAAGGACTTCTTCAACAGCGCCGACTTCCCGACGGCCCGCTTCGTGGCCGACAACTTCCGCTTCGATGGCGACAAGCTCGCTGAGGTGCGGGGCAACCTGACGCTGCTGGGCAAGACGCAGCCTGTGCTGTTGAAGGCCACGAACTTTGGCTGCACGATGCACCCGATGCTGAAGGTGGAGGTGTGTGGTGGCGACTTCGAGACCACCATCCAGCGCAGCCAGTGGGGCATGTCGTGGGGCCTGAACTTCGGCTTCTCCGACAACGTACGCTTGGTGGTGCAGGTCGAGGCGCTCAAGCAGCCTTGAGCGGCTTGGCCAGGAGCCCTGGTGTGCGCCGGGTGCTGCTGTCGCCAGCATCCCGCCAGCGCTGAACCTTGGCCACCAGCGCCTGGTGGCGCGCACCGTCGTCGACCGGGGTATCAGCAAGTCCAACCGACACGGTTGACCTGTTCTGGAAGTGCTTCGATTGTGCGGTTGGAGACGTTGCGCGTTTGGGGATGAGCCGGCTCAGGCTGAGGCTGGGGTGACCGAGAAGGTCCTCAGTGAGGGGCTGGAGTCGGCCATTTTTTTGGGCGTTCAACCTACCCTCTCACCCCACCCTCCGTTCGGGCTGAGCCTGTCGAAGCCTGGTGCCGCACAGAAACTCGCACTCGACGCATCGCGACAGCAAAGGGCTGTGCGGGCGGGGGCTGCGGCGTGAGTTGAAGCGGTCGGCCCTGCGGGCCGACTGCCCTGTGCTGCTCGAGTTCATGGCCACGCCGCAAAACTCGCTACGCGGGCTGCGCCCGCTGCGCTCGGACAGTTGCCGTGAGTCAGCTTACGAAGCGCGCTGCGCGCGCCGCCCTCAAGTCTGCGCTGCTCGGCGCTTCAAGACCACGCCGCAGCCCCCGCCCGCACAGCCCTTTGCAACAACCGGGGGTGGCTCTCGGACCGACCGCCACACCTAGCGGCCGCACCGTGCACCGCCTGCCGCGACGCGCGATGCTGAGAGGAGGGCTTCGACAGGCTCAGCCCGAACGGAGGGGAGGGCTTCGACAGGCTCAGCCCGAACGGAACGGGTGGAACGCAGGCCCGCGACGGGCCGAGAGCCGCCAGCATCAAGGCACTGGCCGACCGACCGTACCCCGTCTGAAGCGAAATCAGCCCGGGCTCAATCCAGCATGTGCCGACGCCCTTGCCGTGAGGGCAGAGCTGCCGGCGGTCTGCTCAGATCGCTGATTGCCCGTGCCCAGAGCCGGAAAATGAAAAAGGGCTTGGCGCCTGCCAAGCCCTTGATTCCGCTGAGTTTTCGGTGGTGGAGAGGAGGAGGATCGAACTCCCGACCTTCGCATTGCGAACGCGACGCTCTCCCAGCTGAGCTACCCCCCCACGCGAGGCGGCGATGTTATCACCGCAGACAGGCCTGACAGCCGCGACGGCGGGCGCCGCTGCGCCGCCGCTACCATCGCCGCGTCCGGCCCCGTGCCGACTCCCGGAGCATGCCCCGATGCGACCCCGCCTCGACAACGCCGCTTGGCTCGACCAGCAATACGACAACCGCGCCCGCGTGGCCGACCACGCCCGCGTGCTCGGCAACTGGGCCGCGGCCTCGGCCCATGTGCGGGCCCAGACCCCCGCCGCGCGCCTCGGCCTGCGCTATGGCCAGGGCGCATCGGAAACGCTCGATGTCTTCCCCGCCACCGTGTCCACGCCGGCCGCCGGCGCACCGGTGCTGGTGTTCATCCACGGCGGCTACTGGCGCTCGCTCGACAAGAGCGACTTCTCGTTCATCGCGCCCGCGTTCAACGCCGCCGGCGCGCTGGTGCTGGTGCCGAACTATGCGCTGTGCCCCGCCGTCACCATCGAGCACATCGCGCTGCAGATGGCGCAGGCCGTGGCCTGGGCCGTGGACCATGCGGCCGAGCACGGCGGCGACCCGAGCCGCATCGCGCTGGTCGGCCACTCGGCCGGCGCCCACCTGGCAGCGATGCTGCTCACCTGCCGCTGGAAGGACCTCGACGCCGATCTGCCGGCCCAGCCGCTGGCAGGCGCGCTGGCCATCTCGGGCTTGTACGACCTGGAGCCGCTGCGCCACACGCCCTGCGTCAAAAACGATCTGCGCTTGACGCCTGCCTCGGTGTCGCGGCTGTCGCCAGCGTTTTTTCCGCGGCCCAAGGGCGGCAAGCTGTACGCGGTGGTGGGGCTCGAAGAGAGCGACGAGTTCCTGCGCCAGAACGCGCTGATCCGCGACGTCTGGGGCCCCACCGCCGTGCCGGTGTGCGAGACCCTGCCCGGTGCGAACCACTTCAACGTGCTCAACCCGCTGGCCGATCCGGCCAGCCGCCTGCACGCACTGGCGCTGCGCCTGCTCGGCCTGCGCTGACCGACTGCGCCGCGATGACCGTGCTGTCGCCCGTGGTGGCGGGCTTGTGGCAGATGCACACCTGGGGCCACGACGTGGCCGCGCGCGTGCGCTGGATCGAGCAGGTGCTCGAACTCGGCATCACCTGCTTCGACCATGCCGACATCTACGGCGGCTACGGCGTCGAGGCGCTGTTCGGCGAGGCCTTGGCCGCGGCACCGGGCCTGCGTCAGCGCATGCAGATCGTCACCAAGTGCGGCATCCGGCTCGTGCACCCCTCGCAGCCGGGCGTGGCGCTGAACCACTACGACAGCAGCGCGCCTCACATCCGCGCCAGCGTGCAGCGCTCCTTGCGCGCGCTGCGCACCGACTGCATCGACCTGCTCCTCATCCACCGCCCTGACCCGCTGACCCACCCCGACGAGGTGGCCGAGGCCTTCACGCGGCTGCGCCAGGCCGGCGAGGTGCTGCACTTCGGCGTGAGCAACCACACGGCGGCGCAGTTCGCGGCGCTGCACCGGCGCGTGGCGCTGGCCACGAACCAGATCGAGTGCTCGCCGCTGCAGATGCGGGCGCTGGCTGACGGCACGCTGGACCAGGCCGCCGACCTGGGTCTGCCGCCGATGATCTGGAGCCCGCTCGCCCGCGGCCGCCTGTTCACGGCCGAGGACGAACAGGCGCGGCGCGTGCGCGGCGTGCTCGGCGATCTGGCCGCGCAGCACGGCTGCAGCATGGCCACGCTGGCGCTGGCCTGGGTGATGCGGCACCCGAGCCGGCCGGTGCCCATCACCGGCAGCGGCCGCATCGAGGCGCTGGCCGAGGCGATGGCGGCCACGCGCATCGAACTCTCGCGCGCCGAATGGACGGGCTTGTGGCGCGCCAGCATGGGCCACGACGTGCCGTGATGGCGTCGCGGCCGGCCCCGTTTCGATGAACGCCCCGCCTTTGTCTGCCCTCGTGGCCGGCCTCGTAGCCGTGCTCGTGGGCTTCACGAGCTCGGTCGTCATCGTCTTCCAGGCCGCTGCCGCGCTGGGCGCCACGCCGGCGCAGACGGCCTCGTGGATCTGGGCGCTGGGCCTGGGCATGGGCCTCACGAGCCTGGGCCTGAGCCTGTGGTACCGCATGCCGGTGCTCACGGGCTGGAGCACGCCCGGCGCGGCACTGTTGGCCAGCGCAGGCGCCGGCCTGTCGATGGCGGAGGCCGTGGGCGCCTTCATCGTCTGCGGCCTGCTCATCACGCTGGCCGGCGCCACCGGCTGGTTTGCGCGCGTGATGAACCGCATTCCGCAGGCCCTGGCCGCGGCGCTGCTGGCCGGGGTGCTGGCGCGTTTTGCGTTCGACGCCTTTGCGGCGCTGCCGGTGGAGCCCGCCATCGTGGGCGCCATGTGCGCGGCCTTTGTCGCCGGCCGGCGCTGGTGGCCGCGTTACGCCGTGCCGGGTGTGCTGGCGGTGGGCATGGCGGTGGCCGCGGCGCAGGGCCGGCTGCACTTCGGCGGTGTCGAGTGGGCGCTGGCCACGCCGGTGTTCACGATGCCGGCCTTCAGCGTGGCGGCGCTGGTGGGCGTGGCGCTGCCGCTTTTCGTGGTGACGATGGCCTCGCAGAACCTGCCCGGCGTGGCGGCGCAGCGCGCGGCGGGCTTCGATGTGCCGGTGTCGCCGGCCATCACCACCACCGGGGTGGCCACCGTGCTGCTGGCGCCCTTCGGCGCCTACGCGCTGAACCTGGCGGCCATCACCGCGGCCATCTGCATGGGCCGCGAGGCCGCGGCCGACCCCGCCCGGCGCTGGTGGGCCAGCGCCGCGGCCGGCGTCTTCTACATCGTGGTGGGCCTGATCGGCGGCGCGGTGGTGGCGCTGATCGCGGCCTTCCCGACAGAACTGGTGCTGGCGGTGGCGGGTCTGGCGCTGCTGTCGACCATCGGCTCGGGCCTGGCCACGGCCATGAAGGACGAGGGCGAGCGCGAGGCGGCGCTCGTCACCTTCGTCGTCACCGCCAGCGGGCTGGTGTGGCTGGGCATCGCCAGCGCCTTCTGGGGAGTTGTCGCCGGGGTGATCGTGCGTGCTGCGCTGCGGCGCTGAAAGCGGTGTGCGAAAGTCAGGCCGCTGAATTGGAGGAGTGCCTTTGAAACTGCTGTTCGTTGCCGATCCGCTGGAGTCGTTCAAGACCCACAAGGACTCGACCTTCGCGATGATGCGCGAAGCGGCCCGCCGCGGCCACACGCTGATGGCCTGCGAGCCCAAAGACCTGCGCTGGCAACGCGGCGAGCCCGTGATCGGCTTCGTGCGCGACATCACGCTCACCGGCCGCAGCGGCTATGGCGTGAAGGACTGGTTCGTGGCCGCGCAGCAGGCGCCTGATGAACGCCCGCAGCCGCTGAACGGCGTCGACGCCATCGTCATGCGCAAGGACCCGCCCTTCGACAGCGAGTACTTCTACGCCACCCACCTGCTGGGCCAGGCCGAGCGCGAAGGCGCGCGCGTGTTCAACAAGCCCGCGGCGCTGCGCGACCACCCCGAGAAGCTCGCGATCCTGGAGTTTCCGCAGTTCATCGGCCCGACGCTGGTGACGCGTGACGCGGCCGACGTGAAGCGCTTCCACGCCGAGCACCACGACATCATCTG
>JBIJAP010000447.1:0-3125 GCA_044345715.1 Rubrivivax sp. | reverse complement strand
GCACTCCGCCTCGGGCCCATGCCCTTTCGCCAGGCGGCCGACCAGGTGCGCCGCACCACCGCGGCGGCTTGAGCCACGCCGCAGGAGCCGCCATGCAATTCATCCCCACCGACCACGACGCCCACGCCGCCGCGCTGGTGTTGCCCAACGACGCCAACGTGCTGGCACTGAGCGAGCAGTTGCGCGGGCAGGCCGCCGTCGTGCTGCAGTTCCCGAAGTGGACCGACGGTCGCGCCTACAGCCAGGCCGTGCTGCTGCGCTCGCGGCTGCGCTTTGCTGGCGAGATCCGCGCCACCGGCGAGGTGCTGGCCGACATGCTGCCGCTGCTGCGCCGCTGCGGCTTCGACGCCGTGCAGCTGCGCGCCGACCAGTTGCAGGCCACCGCCGAGCGCGCGCTGGGCTACTTCAGCACCCATTACCAGAGCGTGCCGCCCGAGCGCGCTCCCCGGTGAGCCGCCCAATGAACGCCATCGACCTGTACGCCCGCACCACGCCCGGCTTCGACCAGCGCGTCGCCGCCACCCTCGACCGCCTGGCCGACGCCGCCGCACTGCACACCGGCCGCATCGTGCAGGCCACCAGCCTGGGCGCCGAGGACATGGTGATCACCGACCTGATCGCCCGCCACGACCTGCCCATCGCCATCGCCACGCTAGACACCGGCCGGCTGCCTGCCGACACGCTGGCCCTGGCCGACGCCACCGAGCGCCGCTACGGCCTTGTCATCGAGCGCTTCAGGCCCGAGGCGACGGCGGCGCTGCACTTCGTGCGCGAACACGGCGAGCTCGCCATGCGGCAGAGCGTGGGACTGCGCAAGGCCTGCTGCGCGCTGCGCAAGCTCGAGCCACTGGCGCGCCTGCTGCAAGGCCGCACAGCCTGGGTGACGGGCCTGCGCCGCGAGCAAAGCGATGCGCGCGCCGAGGTGCCCTTCGAGGAACACGATGCCGACGCGGGCCGCACCAAGCTCAACCCGCTGGCCGACTGGTCGCAGGCCGACGTGTGGCACTACATCGCCCACCACGGCGTGCCCTACAACGCGCTGCACGACCGCTACTTCCCGAGCATCGGCTGCGAGCCCTGCACGCGTGCCGTGGCCGTGGGCGAAGACATCCGCGCCGGCCGCTGGTGGTGGGAGAACCAGTCCACCAAGGAGTGTGGTCTGCACGTTGGTGATGTCGTACGAGATGCCGTGAGTGATGACATCGGCGGCGCGCCGGCCTCGTGGCCCCTGCCGGAGCACCTGAATCCATGAACGCCCTGCTCTCGCCCATGCCCACACCGCCGCGCGCCGACCACACCCACCACCTCGCCGACGGCCACCTGGATGCGCTCGAGGAAGAGGCCGTCTACATCCTGCGCGAGGTGGCGGCCAGCTTCGAGCGGCCGGCGCTGCTGTTCTCGGCCGGCAAGGACAGCTGCGTCGTGCGCCACCTGGCGCTGAAGGCCTTCAAGCGTCGCAACGCCGCGGGCGGCTTCGACGGCCGGCTGCCGTTTCCGCTGCTGCACGTGGACACGGGCCACAACTTCCCCGAGGTCATCAGCTTCCGCGACACGCTGGCCGCCGACAGCGGCGACCGGCTGGTCGTCGCCCATCTCGACGACAGCATCGCGCGCGGCACGGTTCGCCTTTCGCATGCGCTCGAAAGCCGCAACGGCCACCAGTCGGTGACGCTGCTCGAGGCCATCGAGGAGCACCGCTTCGACGCGCTGATCGGCGGCGCACGGCGCGACGAGGAAAAGGCGCGCGCCAAGGAACGCATCTTCAGCCACCGCGACAGCTTCGGCCAATGGCAGCCCAAGGAGCAGCGCCCCGAGCTGTGGACGCTGTTCAACACGCGCCACCGGCCGGGCGAGCACTTCCGCGTGTTCCCGATCAGCAACTGGACCGAGCTCGACGTGTGGCTCTACATCGCCCGCGAAGGCATCGAGCTGCCGTCGATCTATTACCGCCATGAGCGCGAGGTGCTGCGCCGCAAGGGCCTGCTGGTGCCGGTGACGGCCGTCACGCCGCCGGGGCCCAGCGAAGTGGTGGAGCGGCTGCCGGTGCGCTTTCGCACCGTCGGCGACATGACCTGCACCTGCCCCGTGGAAAGCAGCGCCGCCAATGCCGACGACGTGGTGGCCGAGACGCTGACCGTCACGCTCAGCGAGCGCGGCGCCACGCGCATGGACGACCGCGCCAACGACGCCGCGATGGAGCGGCGCAAGAAGGAAGGCTACTTCTGATGAACGCCCTCGCCACCCCGGAACGCGCGGCCTTGCAGGCGCCGCTGACCACGCCCCATGCTGCGCTGCGCTTCCTCACGGCCGGCAGCGTCGACGACGGCAAGAGCACGCTCATCGGCCGCCTGCTGCTCGACAGCCGCGCCATCCTGGCCGACCAGCTCGACCAGCTGCACGCCCGCGCCGCGGCCGCCGGTGGCGGCGCCGCGCCCGACCTGAGCCTGCTCACCGACGGCCTGGAGGCCGAGCGCGAGCAAGGCATCACCATCGACGTGGCCTGGCGCTACTTCGCCACGCCGGCGCGCAAGTTCGTCATCGCCGACGCACCGGGCCACGAGCAGTACACGCGCAACATGGTCACGGCCGCGGCCGGCAGCGACGCGGTGGTGGTGCTGGTGGACATCACCAAGCTCGACCTCACGCGGGCCGAGGTGCCGCTGCTGCCGCAGACGCGCCGGCACGCGCTGCTGGCGCAGCTGCTGCGCGTGGACCACGTGGTGTTCGCCGTCAACAAGATCGACGCCGTGGCCGATGCCGGCGAGGCGTTCCGGCGCGTGTCGAACGCGCTGCAGCGCTTTGCCGCCGACGCCGGGCTGGCCGTGGCCGGCATCGTGCCCGTTTCGGCCCTGCGCGGAGACAACGTTGCGCAGCGCACGCCGGCCGCCTGGTACGACGGCCCCTCGCTGCTGGAACTGCTCGAGACGCTGCCCGTGGCCCACGAGCCGCAGGCCGCGCCGCTGGCGCTGCCGGTGCAGTACGTCGCCCGCCAAGGTGACGGCATCGGCGAGCAGCCGCGCGTGCTGTGGGGCCGCGTGGCGCGTGGCGACGTGGCCGTGGGCGACACCGTGCAACTGTTCCCCAGCGGCGAAACCGCCACCGTGCAAGCGCTGCTCGGCCTGGAC
>JBIJAP010000445.1:0-3129 GCA_044345715.1 Rubrivivax sp. | reverse complement strand
GCCGGCGACCAGACCCACCCGGAGCAAGGTTCGTCGTTGCATCCGCAGAGTGTTGCATCATCACCGGCCCGAGCCCTAGGGTCTGACAACTAGCCGCCGTGACCACGCCTCCTGCTGCGGATCAGATCCTCGCCGGCCTCCAGTCCGTGGCGCGAGAGAGAGAAGTACGCCGTGCGGACCCGTCCCTGGAGTCGGCGGTGGCGGCCGTGAAGCGTTACCAGCATGCGCGCTTCGGCCGGACCTATGCCGATCTGATGGCAGAGCGGCGGTATGCGCGGGCCGCCGAGTTCTTCCTGAGCGATCTGTACGGGCCTGCTGATTTCACGGATCGCGATGCACAGTTCGCTCGCATCGTGCCGGCGCTGGTGCGCCTGGTTCCCAGCCACATCGTGGCGACCGTGGCCGAGCTGTCGTCGCTGCATGCGGTGTCGGAGCGGCTCGACTCGGCCATGGCCAGGCTGCGCCTGGCCGGTGCCGGCGGTGGCGGAGACACCGCACTGGGCGGCACCGAGTACGGCAAGCTGTGGCGTGCGGTGGGCGATGCGTCGTCGCGCGAACAGCAGATCGCGCTGATGGTGTCGGTCGGGCGGGCGCTGGACGGCTACACGCGCTCGATGCTGCTGCGGCAGAGCCTGCGCCTGATGCGTGGGCCTGCGACCGCAGCGGGCCTTGCCGCATTGCAGGGCTTTCTGGAGCGGGGCTTCGACACCTTTCGCGACATGCGCGGGGCCGATCACTTCCTGGCCACCATTGCCTCACGTGAGCGAGCACTGGCTGCGCATCTGTTTGCGGGTGCTAGTGGCCCGGAGCTGCCGGCCTAGTGCAAGCCCGGGTTCGCGCTGGGCCGGGCTGCGGCGACCATGTGCGCCCGCCATTCTTGAAGCTCCCTGTGCAGAAGCCCTGGCTCTCTCAATACCCGGAAGGTGTGCCGGCTCAGGCCGACATCCACGCCTATCGCAATCTCGCCGAGGTGCTGGAGGCGGCCTTCCAGCGCTACCCCAAACGGGATGCGCTGTGCTGCATGGACAGCCGCATGACGTACCGGGAGCTCGACGAACTCTCGGGGGCCCTGGGCGCCTGGCTGCAGACCCTGGGCCTCGAACGCGGCGACCGCATCGCGCTGATGATGCCGAACGTGCCGCAGTACATGGTGGCCTTGGCCGCCGTGCTGCGTGCAGGGTTCGTGGTGGTGAACGTGAACCCGCTCTACACGGCGCGGGAACTCGAGCACCAGCTCAAGGACTCCGGTGCCAAGGCCATCGTGGTGCTCGAGAACTTCGCCGCCACGCTTGAGGAGGTGATCGAGCGAACCGAGGTGCGGCACGTCGTGCTGGCCTCGCTGGGCGAATTGCTGGGATTCTGGCGCGGGCGGCTGATCAACTTCGCCGTGCGCCATGTGCGCAAGATGGTGCCGGAGTTTGCGCTGCCGCTCGGCGATGGCCGTACCGTCTCTCGTTTCGGAGAGGCGCTGGAACGAGGGTCGCGGCTGAGCATGCGGCGGGTGGAGATCTCGCCCGACGATGTCGCGTTCCTCCAGTACACGGGTGGCACGACGGGCGTGTCCAAGGGCGCCACCCTGCTGCACCGCAACGTGGTTGCGAACCTGATGCAGTGCGAGGCCTGGTTCAAGCCCATGCTCGACAAGGTGTCCGGCTCTCAGCTGACAGTGGTGTGCGCGCTGCCGCTGTATCACATCTTTGCGCTGACGATTTGCGCACTGATGGGCGCGCACATGGGCGCGATGAACCTGCTGATCCCCAATCCGCGAGACTTTCCAGGCTTCGTCAAGGCCTTGTCGAAGCACCGAGTTAACATGTTCCCGGCCGTGAACACCTTGTTCAACGCGCTGGCCAATGAACCCGACTTCGCCAGGCTCGATTTTTCTGGACTGGTGGTGTCGAACGGCGGGGGCATGGCCGTGCAGAAGGCGACCGCCGACCGCTGGTTGCGCATCACGGGTTGCCCGATCGTGGAAGGCTACGGCTTGTCCGAGACTTCTCCGGTGGCGACGAGCAATCGCCTTGATCTGCACGAGTTCAGCGGCACCATCGGCTTGCCTGTGCCGAGCACCGAGATTGCCATCCGCGACGACGAAGGAAGAGACTTGTCGATTGGCGAAGCCGGCGAGATCTGCATCCGCGGGCCCCAGGTCATGGCCGGGTACTGGAACCGCCCCGACGAAAGCGCCAAGGTCATGACGGAAGATGGGTACTTCAAGTCAGGCGATGTCGGCGTGATGGATGAGCGCGGTTACGTGCGCATCGTCGACCGCAAGAAGGACATGATCCTTGTGTCGGGCTTCAACGTCTACCCGAACGAGATTGAACAGGTCGTAAGCCAGCACCCGGGCGTTCTGGAATGCGCTGCGGTGGGGATTCCCGACGAGAAGTCAGGAGAGGCTGTGAAGCTCTTTGTGGTGCGCAGCGATGGCACGCTGTCGGAAGACGACCTCTCGCGATACTGCCGCGACAACTTCACGGCGTACAAGCGGCCGAAGTACATCGAGTTTCGCGATGAGCTTCCGAAGAGCAACGTGGGCAAGATCCTTCGCCGCGAGTTGCGGCAAGGCGCGCACTGAACTTCAGAACGCTTTCCGCGAGGCCGCCTTGAGCGGCCTTTTCTATGCCCACTGAAAAGCAGTCGCACAAAGGAAAGCGGGCCCGATTCATAGAATCGGGCCCGTTTCGCTTTAACTAGCCTGACGATGTCCTACTTTCACACGGGAACCCGCACTATCATCGGCGCAAAGGCGTTTCACTGTCCTGTTCGGGATGGGAAGGAGTGGGACCACCTCGCTATGGTCATCAGGCTTGACTTGTTGCCACGTCGTCCAGCGGACGCCGCAGCCAATTCATAGAGTCTAAATCAGTTCTGATTGCGCCATTTCGGCATAAACACGACCCTCAGATCATCCCGCATGCGCGGGCATCATCAAAGTTATAGGGTCAAGCCTCACGAGCAATTAGTACCGGTCAGCTTAACGGATTACTCCGCTTCCACACCCGGCCTATCAACGTCCTGGTCTCGAACGACTCTTCAGGGGGCTCAAGGCCCCGGCAAGACTCATCTTGAGACGAGTTTCCCGCTTAGATGCTTTCAGCGGTTATCTCTTCCGCACTTAGCTACTCG
>JBIJAP010000446.1:0-3129 GCA_044345715.1 Rubrivivax sp. | reverse complement strand
AAGTGCGTCGAGCGAGCGGGCGTCGAAGGCCAGGTTCGGCGTGCTCATGGCGCTGTTCGGTGACGAACTCATGCTCAGATCACCTCGATCTCGGCACGCAGTGCGCCTGCGGTCTTCATGGCCTGCAAGATGGCCAGCAGGTCCATCGGGGTGGCGCCCAGCGAGTTCAGGGCCTTCACGACATCGGCCAGCTTGGCACCGGCCGGCAGCGCGATCAGCGCCCCACCCTGCTGCGAGATGGCGATGTCGCTCTTCTCGGCCTGCACGGTCTGGCCGCTGGCCAGCGGATTGGGCTGGCTGACCAAGGGCGTGGTGCTGATCGTCACCGACAGGTTGCCGTGGGCCACGGCGCAAGGCCCCAGCGTGACGGCGTCGTTGACGATCACCGAGCCCGTGCGCCCGTTCAGCACCACGCGTGCCGCTGGCTGCGCCAGCTGCACCGTGAGGTTCTCGATGGCGGCCAGGAAGGCCAGGCGCGCACCCGGCTGGGCCGGCATCTTCACGCGCACGCTACGGCCGTCCAGCGGCGTGGCGGTGTCGTCGCCATGATGGCGATTGATGGCCTCGGCGATGGCCGCCGCAGTGGCGTAGTCGCTGGCATTGACGCCCAGCGTCAGCGCCTCGCCGTCGAGCAGCGGCGTGGGCACGCTGCGCTCCACCGAGGCGCCTTCAGGAATGCGGCCGGCCGACAGGTGGTTGATCTGCACCTTGCTGCCGCCGGCGCTGGCGCCGGCACCGCCCACCAGCAGGTTGCCCTGGGCGAGCGCGTAGATCTGGCCGTCGGCACCGCGCAGCGGTGTGGCGATGAGCGTGCCGCCGCGCAGGCTCTTGGCGTTGCCCATGGAGCTGACAGTGACGTCGATCGTCTGCCCCGGCTGCGCGAACGGCGGCAGCTGTGCCGTCACCAGCACCGCGGCCACGTTGCGCGGCGACAGGCTCACGCCCGGCGGCAGCGTGACGCCCAGCTGCTGCAGCAGCGACTGCAGGCTTTGCGTGGTGTTGGGCGACTGCGTGGCCTGGTCGCCGGTGCCGTCGAGACCGACGACGAGGCCATAGCCCAGCAACTGGTTGCTGCGCACGCCCTGCACGGCCGCCAGCTCCTTGATGCGCACGTTGGCTTCCACCGGCATCGGCCACCACAGCGCCGTACTCGCGGCAAGGGCGGCCAGCGCAAGCGTCAACCGCATCAGGTTGTCGGGATTCTTCAACAGGCCAAGCAGTCGGCCACGGCCCAGCGGCCGCCGCGGAACCGGCTCTGCCGGGCCGCTGGGGGCGCCCCCCTGGGGGCGAGCGCCGAAGGCGCTACGGGGGGGGCTCATATCGGAAGGACGTTGATGAAGAAGCGCTGCAGCCAGCCCATGGCCTGGGCTTCGGCGGCGGCGCCGCGGCCGCGCTGTTCGAGCCGCACGTTGGCGAGCGCGGCGCTGGGCACGGAGTTGCCGCTCTGGATGGCGCGCGGATCGACCTGGCCCGAAAAACGCAGCACGTCGATGTTCTGGTTCACGCCGATCTGCTTTTCACCGGCCACCAGCAGATGACCGTTGGGCAGCACCTGCTTCACGACCACGGTGATGGTGCCGCTGAAGTCGTTGCTGTTTTCGGTGCTGCCGGTTCCCTCTGAGGTGGACGAGGTGCTGGCATCGGCACTGGCGCGGCGCAGCGCGTTCGGGCTCAGACCCGGCAGCGCGGTGATGCCGCCCGACATGGCGCCGGACTTCTCCACCGAACTGGTGCTCTTGGCGGTGGCCGTCACCTTCTCGACGATCTTCACCGTGAGCGTGTCGCCGACCAAGCGCGCACGGTGGTCCTCGAACAGCGGCCGGTACGCCGCGGCGGCGAAGATCGAGCCGCTGGCCAGCGTGGGCGCTGCAGGCGCCGGTTCGGGCGGCGTCGGCCGCGTGTCGCCGACATCGACGTGCGGGCCGATGTAGGCGCAGCCCGACAGCAGCGCCGCCAGCAGAGGCAGCAAGGTGCACGCGCGCATCACAGCTGCCCCAGACGCTGCAGCATCTGGTCCGAGGTCTGGATGGCCTTTGAATTGAGCTCGTAGGCGCGCTGCGTGGCGATCATCGACACGAGCTCTTCGACGACGTTGACGTTGCTGCCCTCGACGAAGCCGCTCTGCAGCGCACCCAGGCCGTTGGTGGTGGGTGCGCCGGCCTGCGGCGCGCCGCTGGCGGCGGTTTCGGCGTACAGGTTGCCGCCGCGGCTTTCGAGGCCGGCCGGGTTGACGAACGAGGCCAACTGCAGCTGCCCCAGGTTCTGCGGCGCCACCTGTCCGGGGAGCGTGGCGTTCACGGTGCCGTCAGGGGCCACCGTCACCCCGGTGGCATTGGCCGGCACCGTGATGCCGGGTTGCACCGGATTGCCGGCGTTGGTGACGAGTTGCCCGTTGGCGTCGACCTGAAACGCGCCATCGCGCGTGTAGCCGGTGGTGCCATCCGGCATCGTGATCTGGAAAAAGCCCTGGCCCTTGATCGCCAGGTCGAAGTTGTTGCCCGTCTGCTGCAGCGCGCCCTGCTGGAAGTTGCGCGTGGCCGACGCCGCCCGCACGCCCAGGCCCACCTGCAGGCCGGTGGGCAGCGTGGTCTGCTCGGCCGCGGCTGCGCCGGCGGGGCGCAGGTTCTGGTACATCAAGTCCTCGAACTGGACGCCGGCGCGCTTGAAGCCGTTGGTGCCGACGTTGGCGAGGTTGTTCGAGATGGCGTCCAGCTTGGTTTGCTGGCCTTCCATGCCGGTCTTGGCGATCCAGAGCGAGCGAATCATCGGGTGGTGCCTGAGGCCTTGAAGATGAATCGCATCTTCCGCCGGACTTGAGGGGCGCCATGGGCCGAAAAGCGGGTTCGGCGGGGGCCAGTTCCGGACTGGCTGTGCGTCTGCGGAGACAGGGCTTCGACAGGCTCAGCCCGAACGGAAGTGGGTGAACCCGAACGGAAGTGGGTGAACCCGAACCGAGGTGGGTGAACTCGAACGGAGATGGCTGAGCCCGCGCGGGCTGAGCCGCCTCCGTTCGGGCTGAGCCTGTCGAAGCCCCCGCTCGCCCTGAGCCCGTCGAAGGGTCGCCCTGAGCCTGTCGAAGGGTCGGGCTGAGCCTGTCGAAGCCCTGCCCGAGAAAGCGCGCCGTCAGCC
>JBIJAP010000059.1:0-12251 GCA_044345715.1 Rubrivivax sp. | reverse complement strand
CATCACCGAGGCGCTGCCGCACTCGCTGCGCGGCACGCCGGTGCTGCACGACGCACCCGCGGTGGTGTAGACCGCGTCAGCGGCCGGGCCCGAAGCCCCGCCACCACAGCGCGCCGGCCGTGGCCAACACCATGCCGGCATAGGTGGCCATGCGGCCGTCGCGGCCGAACACCACCAGCCCCAGCAGCACCACGGCGGCGGCAGCGGCGGCGGCGACCGTGGCCAGGCGGCGCCAGGGCACGCCGGCAAGCTCGCGCCGCCACAGCAGCTTGGCCAGCGCGGCGGCCAGCGCGCCGAGCAGCAGCGCGGGCAGGAACAGGTTGCTCAGGTGCCAGAAGGCGTCGATGGGTCCCATGCGGCGTCAATTGCGGTCGGGCAGGTGCCCCGGGGGTGGGGCGGCGAACCCGGGGTGGCCGAGCCGCGCCCCGGCTCCTACAATTGTGGGGTGAGCGTCATCGCCCTCGGGCTCAATCACACCACCGCCCCGCTCGACCTCCGCGGCCGGCTGGCCTTCGCGCCCGAGCAAACGGCCCCGGCGTTGCAGGCCTTGCGCCAGCAGCTGCAGCGTGCCGTGCCCGAGGCGGCGCTGGTCTCCACCTGCAACCGCACCGAGCTCTACGTGGCCAGCGCCACGCCGGCGGGCGCCCAAGAGCTCGCCCGCCCGGCGGTGGAATGGCTGGCGAGCCAGGGCGGCATCGCCCCGGCCCAGCTGCAGTCTCACAGCTACGTCATGGAAGACCGCGACGCCGCGCGCCACGCCTTCCGCGTGGCCAGCGGCCTGGACAGCATGGTGCTGGGCGAGCCGCAGATCCTGGGCCAGATGAAGCAGGCCGTGCGCCTGGCCGACGAAGCCGGCACGCTGGGCACGACGCTGCACCAGCTGTTCCAGCGCAGCTTCTCGGTGGCCAAGGAAGTGCGCACCGCCACTGAGATCGGCGCCCACAGCGTCAGCATGGCCGCCGCGGCCGTGCGCCTGGCCTCGCAGCTGTTCGAGGACATCGGCCAGATCAAGGTGCTGTTCATCGGCGCCGGCGAAATGATCGAACTGGTGGCCACGCACTTCGCGGCGCGCAAGCCCAAGTCGATGGCGCTGGCCAACCGCACGATGGAACGCGGCGAAAAGCTCGCGGCCCGTTTTGGCGGCGAGGCCCTGCGCCTGGCCGACATGCCCGACCGGCTGCAGGAGTTCGATGCCGTCATCTCCTGCACCGCCAGCACGCTGCCCATCGTGGGCCTCGGCGCAGTGGAGCGGGCACTGAAGGCACGGCGCCGGCGGCCGATGTTCATGGTCGACCTGGCGGTGCCGCGCGACATCGAGCCCGAGGTCGCGCGCCTGTCGGACGTCTACCTCTACACCGTCGACGACCTGTCCACGCTGGTGCAGACCGCCAGCGACAAGCGCCAGGCCGCCGTGCAGCAGGCCGAGACCATCATCGATGCCGGCGTCGTGAGCTTCCAGCACTGGCTCGATCAACGCGCCGCCGTGCCGCTGATCCAGGCGCTCAACCGCCAGGCCGACGACTGGGCGGCGCTCGAGATGCACCGCGCCAAGAAGCTGCTGGCCAAGGGTGAGTCGGTAGAAAACGTGCTCGAGGCGCTGAGCCGCGGCCTCACGCACAAGATGCTGCACGGCACCATGGCCGAGCTGCATGCGGCCGAAGGCGACGACCGTTCGCGCCTGGTCGACACGGTGTCGCGCCTGTTCCTGCGCTCCGGCCGCCAAGGCGGCGGCGACCACAACCCACGTTAGCGCCCGCGCGGCGGCCGCGGCGTGCCTGCGGGCATGGCCGTGGTGCCGCCGTGGCCCCGCCGCCCGCCATGAACCCCACCCTGCGCGACCGCTTCGACCGCCTGGCCCTGCGCCTGGCCGAGCTCGACGCCACGCTGTCCGACGGCGGCGTCACGGCTGACCTGAAGCGCTACCGCGCGCTGCTGCGCGAGCAAAGCGAGGTGCAGGCAATCGTCCAGCGCTGGCAGCGCTACCGCCAGCGCGAGGCCGATGTCGCTGAAGCGCGCGAGATGCAGGCTAGCGACGATGCAGAGATGGCCGCGATGGCGGCCGATGAGATCGCCACCGCGACGGCCGAGATGCAGCGCCTCGAAGCCGAGCTGCAGGCCGCACTGCTGCCGAAAGACCCCGACGACGATCGCCACGCCTTCCTCGAGATCCGCGCCGGCACCGGCGGCGACGAGAGCGCGCTCTTCGCCGGCGACCTGGCCCGCATGTACCTGCGCTACTGCGAGCGCCAGGGCTGGCGCACCGAGGTGCTGTCGCAGAGCGATTCGGAGCTCGGCGGCTACAAGGAGATCGTCATCCGCATCGAAGGCAAGGGCACGGACACCAGCACGGGCGGCGTCTACGGCCAGCTGCGCTTCGAAAGCGGCGGCCACCGCGTGCAGCGTGTGCCGGCCACCGAAAGCCAGGGCCGCATCCACACTTCCGCCTGCACCGTGGCCGTGATGCCCGAGCCCGACGAGGCCGAGGAGATCACGCTGAACCCGGCCGAGCTGCGCATCGACACCTTCCGCGCCAGCGGCGCCGGCGGCCAGCACGTCAACAAGACCGACAGCGCCATCCGCATCACCCACCTGCCCACCGGCCTGGTGGCCGAGTGCCAGGACGACCGCAGCCAGCACCGCAACAAAGCCCGCGCGATGGCCGTGCTGCAGGCGCGGCTGCGCGACAAGGAACAGGGCGAGCGCGCCGCCAAGGAAGCCGCCACACGCAAGAGCCTGGTCGGCAGCGGCGACCGCAGCGACCGCATCCGCACCTACAACTTCCCGCAAGGCCGACTCACCGACCACCGCATCAACTTGACGCTGTACAAGTTGCAGCAGGTGATGGACGGCGACCTCGGCGATGTCGTCGCGGCACTGTCGGCCGCGCGCGCCGCCGAGCAGCTGGCCGAGCTCGAAACCGGCCGCTGAGCACCCATGGCCCGCGTCGACGAGCTGCTCGCCGAGGCCCGCGCGCTGGGCCTGGCGCGCTTCGATGCGCAGGCGCTGGTCAGCCACGGCCTGCAGCGGCCGCGGGCGTGGCTGCTGGCGCATGGAGACGAGGTCGTCGACGCACCCACGGCGCAGCAGCTGCGCGTGCTGTTCCAGCGCCGCGCCGACGGCGAGCCGGTGGCCTACCTCACCGGCTGGCGTGGCTTCCACGGGCTTGAGCTGCGCGTGACGCCGGCGGTGCTCGACCCGCGGCCCGACACCGAGACCCTGGTCGACTGGGCGCTCGACATCCTGGGCGTCGAACTGGCCGCGCTCGCCGCGCCGCAGGTGGCCGACCTGGGCACCGGCAGCGGCGCCATCGCGCTGGCCGTGGCCCACGGCTGCCCGCGCGCGGTGCTGCGCGCCGTCGATGCCAGCGCGGCGGCCCTGGCGGTGGCGCAAGACAACGGGCAACGGCTTGGCCTGCCGGTGCAATGGCTGCACGGCAGCTGGTGGCAGCCGCTCGGGCCGCCGCGCGTGCAGCTGGCGCTGTCGAACCCGCCCTATCTGGCCGCCACCGACCCACACCTGCCGGCGCTGCGCCACGAGCCGCAGGCGGCGCTCGTGCCGGCCAGCGGCGACGCGCTGGCCGACCTGCGCCTCATCGTGGCCGGCGCGCCCGCCTGCGTGGCCGCCGACGGCTGGCTGCTGCTGGAGCACGGCTTCGAGCAGGCGGACGCGGTGGCCGCGCTGCTGCGCGAGACCGGCTTCGAGGCCGTCGCCCACCGGCACGACCTCGCCGGCCACCGGCGCTGCACCGGCGGCCGCTGGCCGGGCGGCTGAACGGCGCCACCCCGCCGCCCGCCCCGCGGGCTGCGTTGACATGCCGCCAGCAGTACGATGCCGGCCTCTTCAGCAGCCAAGCGCCACACACAGCCATGAGCGACGTCCAGCAACGCATCGACGAGATGGTCAAGGGTCACAAGGTCATGCTCTTCATGAAGGGCACGGCCCAGTTCCCGCAATGCGGCTTCTCGGGCCGCGCGATCCAGCTGCTCAAGGCCGCTGGCGCCAGCGGTGTGAGCACCTTCAACGTGCTCGAAGACGAAGAAGTGCGCCACGGCATCAAGGAATACGCCAACTGGCCGACGATCCCGCAGCTCTACGTGAACGGCGAGTTCGTCGGCGGCTCGGACATCATGATGGAGATGTACGAGTCGGGCGAGCTGCAGCAGCTGCTCGCCAAGCCCTGACGTGACGCCGGCACGCCCCCCGCGCCTGGTGGTGGGCATCAGCGGCGCCACCGGCTCGCTGTACGCCGTCACCCTGCTCAAGCGCGCCCGCGCGCTGGGCGTCGAGACGCACCTTGTGGCCACGCCCGCGGGCGTGCTGAACGTGCACCACGAACTGGGCCTGTCGCGCGGCGATCTCGAAGCCCTGGCCGACCACGCCTACGCGCCCGGCGACGTAGGCGCCTGCATCGCCAGCGGCAGCTTCGGCACCGCGGCCATGGTCGTGGCGCCCTGCTCGATGAAGACGCTGGCGGCGGTTGCGCACGGCTTCTCGGACAACCTGCTCACACGCGCCGCCGACGTCACGCTGAAGGAACGCCGCCGCCTCGTGCTGATGGTGCGCGAGACACCCTTCAACCTGGCCCATCTGCGCAACATGACCGCTGTCACCGAGATGGGCGGCATCGTGTTCCCGCCACTGCCGGCCTTCTACCTGAAGCCCTCGAGCATCGAGGAGATGGTGGCCGAGGGCGCCGAGCGGGTCCTGGCGCTGCTGGGCTTTGGCGGCGCGGCGCCGCAGGCCTGGCAAGGCTTGTAGACGACGGCCCGGCGGCAAGCCGGGTCAGGTCGTCGGGAAGTCCCACTGCCGGCGCGCGCCGAACACCAGGTTCGGGTACTCGGCGCGGCCCCGGCTGCCGTTGTAGCGGCCCAGGCCCATGAACAGATCGCCCTTCTCGCGCTCGAGGTAGTGGCGCAGGATGACGCAGCCAAAGCGCAGGTTGGTCTGCAGATGGAACAGGCGGCTCGGCTCGCCATCGCCGATGAGCCGCGCCCAGAACGGCATCACCTGCATGTAGCCGCGGGCACCCACGCGACTGATGGCGTACTTGCGAAAGCCGCTCTCCACCTGGACGAGGCCGAGCACGAGCGCGGTCTCCAGACCGGCGCGACGGCTTTCGTACCAGACGGCCTCGAGGAACTCGATGCGCACGTGGTGCTCGGCCTTGCGGCGCTTCAGGCGGTCGCTGGCCGCCCCCAGCCAGCGCAGGTAGGCAAGGCGGTCCTCGATGCGGGCGAAAGTGGGCTTGGGCGGCGCACGCTCGGCCACCGCGGCCGACAAGGCCGTGCGCACCGCATGCGTCAGCGGCTCCTCGGCCTGCGCGCCGGCGCGTGCGTTGCCGCCGGCCAGCAGCAGCGCCGGCAGGGCGAGGCAGGCTCGGCGGTCGATCATCGGCGGGCCACCCAGGCCAGCGCGGCCTCGAGCGGCCAGCGCCGCGTGCCGCTGGCGCGCGCCGCCAGCCAGGCCATCGTCCACAGCAGCAGCGAGAAGCCCAGCATGCCAACGAGCCCCGGCTTCCAGCCCAGCCCGACACCGCTGAACAGCAACAGGCACAGCAGCCCGTGGCCCACGTACAGCGTCAGCGTGCGCCGGCCCAGCGGCGCCAGCGCGAGCAGCCAGCGAGCGCGTGTTGCGTGCTGCGCCAGCGCCACCACCATCACCATTGACAGCAGCGGCCCGACGGAAAAGCCCATGACCTCGACCATGCCCACAGCATCGCGGTTGCCCGCGAAGTACACATAGCCCAGGCCGTATAGCGCATTGAGCAGCAGCACTGGCGCCGCCCAGCGCCGCAGCAGCCGCTGGCGCTGGGCCTGCCAGCGCGGATGTGTCAGCCAGCGCAGGCGCGCCACCGCAATGCCCACCATCATGAGCAGCCGCAGCAGCGCAAAGCCGAGGATCAGGCTGCCGATCTGCATGAACACATAGCCTTCGGCATTGAGCGTCCAGAACTCGGGCCAGCGGGTGACCGAAGCGAAGGTCGGCTCGGGCTCCGCGGGCTCATCGGGGGCCGGCGCCATCGCCAGGCCCGCCAGCACCACGACGGCCGCCACTCCGCCCACCACCAGCGCCCACACCAGCGCCCGGCGCAGTTGCCGGCGCAGCCGCGTCCAGGGTGCGCGCACGTGGTGCAGCAGCAGCCAGCCGATCAGCGCATACATGGTGAGGATGTCGCCGAAGTAGATGAACACGCCGTGCAGCACGCCCAGCAACAGCAGCCACTTCTGGCGGCTGCGCGCGCGGTCCAGCGCCTCGGCGGCGGGCTGGCTGCGCTGGGCCAGCACCAAGCCCATGCCGAAGAGAAAGGCCAGGATCGGGTAGGCCTTGCCCTGCACCAGGAAGGCGTACAGCCCCTGCAGCGCCAGCGCCACGCCCCCGCTGCGCGCCGCCTCCTCGCCCAGCACCGCGCCCCAGGGGCTGCTGAGATAGCCCGCCGCGTTGACGACGAGCACGCCCACCAGCGCCACTGCGCGCAGCGCGTCCGGGAACGGCTCGCGAACGCTTGGGGGCACGGCCTTCAGCGCATCAACGCCGGGTCAGCCGCGTCAGCCGCGCTTCAGCGCCTGCAAGGCCGCCGGCAACACATCGGCCAAGGGCAACGCGGCGGCAGCGCTGTCGCGACGGCCCTGCATCTCCAGCGTGCCGGCCTTCAGGCCGCGGTCGGAGATCACCACGCGCAGCGGCACGCCGATCAGTTCCCAGTCGGCGAACATCGCGCCGGGGCGCTCGCCGCGGTCGTCGAGCACGACGTCGATGCCGGCCGCGGCCAGCTCGTCGTGCAGCTTCTCGGCGGCGGCCTTCACTTCGGCGCTGCGGTCCATGCCGATGGGGCAGATCACGCATTCGAAGGGCGCGATGGACGCCGGCCAGACCATTCCGCGATCGTCGTGGTTCTGCTCGATGGCGGCACCCAGGATGCGCGTCACGCCGATGCCGTAGCAGCCCATCTCGAGGGGCTGCGGCTTGCCGTGTTCGTCAAGGAAGGTGGCGCCCATCGGGGTGCTGTACTTCTTGGTGCCGAGGTAGAACACATGGCCGACCTCGATGCCGCGCTGGATGGCGAGCACGCCTTGGCCATCGGGGCTGGGGTCGCCCACGACGACGTTGCGGATGTCCGCCACGAGCTCGGGCTCGGGCAGGTCACGGCCCCAGTTGACGCCAGTGAAGTGGAAGTCGGGCTCGTTGGCGCCGCAGACGAAGTCGGCCATGTTCGCCACCGTGCGGTCGGCAACGATCTTCACGGGCTTGCGCAAGCCGATCGGGCCCAGGTAACCGGGCTTGCAGCCGAAGTGGCTCTCGATCTCAGCCACGGTCGCAAAGCGCCAGCCGTCCTTCAGGCCCGGCACCTTGCCGGCCTTCACCTCGTTGAGGCTGTGGTCGCCGCGCACCAGCAGCAGCCACACCGTCGTCTTGATGATCTCGCCGTTGGCGCCGAGCTCGTCAGTAGCCAGCACGAGCGACTTCACCGTATGCGCCAGCGGCAGCTTCAGCAGCTCGGCCACGTCTTCGCAGGTGCTCTTGCCCGGCGTCGGTGTCTTCACGAAGGGCTGCGCGGCGGCTGCGCGCTGCGCCACCAGCGGCAGCGCCTCGGCGAGCTCGATGTTGGCCGCGTACTCGCTGGTGGGGCAGTAGACGATGGCATCTTCGCCGGTGTCGGCGATGACCTGGAACTCGTGCGAGGCATCACCCCCGATGGCGCCGGTGTCGGCCGCCACGGCGCGGTACTGCAGGCCGAAGCGGTCGAAGATGCGCTTGTAGGCCTCGAACATGACCTGGTAGCTCTTCAGCGCGCTGGCTTGGTCGCGGTCGAAGGAGTAAGCGTCCTTCATCGTGAACTCGCGGCCGCGCATCAGGCCGAAGCGCGGCCGGCGCTCGTCGCGGAACTTGGTCTGGATGTGGAAGAAGTTGCGCGGCAGTTGCTTGTAGCTGCGCAACTCTTGCCGGGCGATGTCGGTGATGACCTCTTCGCTCGTGGGCTGGATGACGAAGTCGCGCTTGT
This sequence comes from Rubrivivax sp., assembly GCA_044345715.1. Taxonomy (GTDB): domain Bacteria; phylum Pseudomonadota; class Gammaproteobacteria; order Burkholderiales; family Burkholderiaceae_C; genus Rubrivivax. Next base: position 4,252 of record JBIJAP010000059.1, on the reverse strand, counting down.
GTCGGTCTTTCACCCGCAGCAGTTCGGGGCCATACGCCTGGAAGCGGCCGGTCTCCATCCACAGCTCGGCCGGCTGCACCACGGGCATCAGCAGCTCGACGGCACCGGCGCGCACCATCTCTTCGCGGATGATGGCCTCGACCTTGCGGATGACGCGCAGGCCCATCGGCATGTAGCTGTAGATGCCGGCGCCGAGGCGCTTGATGAAACCGGCGCGCATCATCAGCTGATGGCTGACGATCTCGGCGTCGGAGGGCGCTTCCTTGAGCGTGGAGATGAAGGTCTGGGAGGCTTTCATGGGGCTCTTCTGAAGGGCCGCTCCGGATCTGCCGGGCGAGCACCCTTTCAGCGCCGAAGCCGCCTGCCGCGACGGGTGTTGCGGGTTTCCCGGGTTCCGGGCCCGCACCGCGCCGGTGCAATAATGAAAACAGTCACAAATCGGGGTTCATTATGCTCGACCGGGAAGGCTTTCGGCCCAACGTCGGCATCGTCCTGCTGAACTCGCGCAACGAGGTGTTCTGGGGCAAGCGGCTCCGCACCCATTCATGGCAGTTTCCGCAGGGCGGCATCAAGCACGGCGAAACACCGGAGCAGGCCATGCTCCGCGAACTGCACGAGGAAGTCGGCCTGCGGCCCGAGCACGTGCAAATCATGGGCCGCACGCGCGACTGGCTGCGCTACGAGGTGCCCGAGCACTTCATCCGCAAGGATGCCCGCGGCCACTACCGTGGCCAGAAGCAGATATGGTTCCTCCTGCGCCTGGTCGGGCGCGACAGCGACATGAACCTGCGCGCCACGGACCATCCGGAGTTCGACGCCTGGCGCTGGAACGACTACTGGGTGCCGCTAGACATGGTCATCGAGTTCAAGCGCGGTGTCTACGAGATGGCGCTGACCGAGCTCGCGCGCTACCTGCCGCGGGTGAACCATCACAACCGTTATCTGCGCTCGGGCTTGCGCGCCCAGCGCCACGAATCCGAAGCGCCCATCGGTGCAGGCCCACCCGCCCCCTTTGGCGGCGAACCGCCGGGCTGAACGTGCCCGCCGTGCTCAGTCGATGAGCACGAGGTTCGTGCGGTGGATGAGCTCCGGCTCGTTGGCATAGCCCAGCAGCGCCTCGATCTGCGAAGAGGGCTTGCGTGCAATCAGGCGTGCCTCAGTCGAGGAGTAGTTGGCCAAACCTCGTGCCACCTCGGCCGAGCCATCGCGCGTGCGCACGGCGATGACGTCGCCGCGAACGAAGTCGCCTTCGACCTCGTGCACGCCGATCGGCAGCAGGCTCTTGCCTTCGTCACGCAGCTTGGCCACGGCGCCGGCGTCCACACGCACGGAGCCGCGCAGCTGCAGGTGGTCGAGCATCCACTGCTTGCGTGCGGCCAGCTTGGCCGTGCCGGCCACGAGCGCGCTGCCGATGGCTTCGCCCGCGGCCAGGCGCAGCAGCACCTCGGGTTCGCGACCCCAGGCGATGACGGTGCTGGTGCCGCTGCGCGCGGCGCGCCTGGCGGCCAGCACCTTGGTCAGCATGCCACCACGCCCGATGCTGCTGCCAGCGCCACCGGCCATTTGCTCCAGGGCCGGATCGCCCGCCATGGCGACGTCGATGAAGCGCGCCTGCGGATCCTTGCGCGGATCGGCCGAGTACAGGCCGCGCTGGTCGGTGAGGATGACGTAGGCGTCGGCGTCCACCAGGTTGGCCACCAGCGCACCGAGTGTGTCGTTGTCGCCGAACTTGATCTCGTCGTTGACCACGGTGTCGTTTTCGTTGATCACAGGAATCACGTTCAGCGACAGCAGCGTCAGCAGCGTCGAGCGGGCGTTGAGATAACGCTCGCGGTCGGCGAGGTCGGCATGCGTCAGCAGCACCTGCGCGCTGGCCATGCCGTGTGCGCGCAAGCGCGTCTCGTACATCTGCACCAGGCCCATCTGGCCCACGGCGGCGGCGGCCTGCAGCTCGTGCAGCTCCTTCGGCCGGCTGGCCCAGCCCAGGCGTTTCATGCCTTCGGCGATGGCGCCGCTGGACACCATCACCAGCTCGCGACCCTGCGCCGCCAGCGCGGCCAGCTGGCGCGACCAGTTGTCAATGGCGTCGGCGTCGACCCCGCGGCCCTCGTTCGTGACGAGGCTGGAGCCGACCTTCACGACTATGCGGCGCGCGCCCTGCACCACGGCGACCGGCGCCTGAGGAGCCGCTGCGCTCACGCTGCGCCTCCGGCTCCTGGGGTGTCAGGCGCGGGCGCGTCGAAGCGGCGGTCGGGGGGCGCCGGCGGCGGCGGCACCTGCTCGGCAACGAAGTTCTGGATCTTCTCCAGCAAGGGCTGCAGGCCGTCGCGCGCCAGTGCCGAGATGCTGAAGACCGGGCCCTTCCAGCGCAGCCGCTTCACGTAGTCCTTGACCAGCGCCTCGCGCTCTTCGGCCGGCACCATGTCGAGCTTGTTGAACACCAGCCAGCGCGGCTTGGCATGCAGCGCCGGGTCATATTTTTTCAGCTCGGCAACAATGGCCTTGGCCTGCGCCACCGGATCGATGCTGTCGTCGAACGGCGCCGCGTCGACGATGTGCAGCAATAGCCGCGTGCGCTGCAGGTGGCGCAGGAACTGGTGGCCGAGGCCGGCACCGTCGCTGGCACCTTCGATCAGGCCCGGGAGGTCGGCGATGACGAAGCTGCGCTCCGGGCCCACGCGCACGACGCCGAGGTTGGGGTGCAGCGTCGTGAACGGGTAGTCGGCGATCTTCGGCCGTGCGTTGCTGACCGCGGTGATGAAGGTGCTCTTGCCGGCATTGGGCATGCCCAGTAGACCGACGTCGGCCAGCACGCGCAACTCCAGCTGCAACTTGAAGGCCTCGCCGGGCCAGCCCGGCGTCTTCTGGCGCGGGCTGCGGTTGGTGCTGGTCTTGAAGTGCAGGTTGCCGAAGCCGCCGTCGCCACCCTTGGCCAGCGGCACGCGCTGGCCGTGCTCGAGCAGCTCTGCCATCACCTCGCCGGTCTCGGCGTTGCGGATGATGGTGCCCACGGGCATGCGCATCTCGATGTCGGCACCGGCGGCGCCGAACTGGTCGGAGCCACGGCCGGCCTCGCCGTTCCTGGCGTCGAAGCGGCGCGTGTAGCGATAGTCGATCAGCGTGTTGATGTTCTGGTCGGCGATCGCGAACACGCTGCCGCCCCGGCCACCGTCACCGCCGTTGGGGCCGCCGAAGGGGATGAACTTCTCGCGGCGAAAGCTCACGCAGCCCGCGCCACCGTGGCCGGCGGCGATGTCGATCGTGGCTTCGTCGAAAAACTTCATGGGCCGGTTCCAGCAATCAATCCCCGGGCATCGGCGCCCCGTAAACAAAGAAGCCCCGGCGGGCCGGGGCTTCGTGGCGTGGCGCCCACGGGCGCGGGCCGCCTCAGACCGGGGTCACGAACACCGTCTGGCGGTTCTGCGAGCCCTTGATGTCGAAGGACACCGTGCCGTCGACCAGCGCGAACAGCGTGTGATCGCGGCCCATGCCGACGCCACGGCCGGCGTGGAACTTGGTACCGCGCTGACGCACGATGATGCCGCCGGCATGGATGGCCTGACCACCGAACACCTTGACGCCGAGCATCTTCGGCTGTGAATCGCGGCCGTTGCGGGTTGAGCCGCCGCCCTTTTTCTGTGCCATGGTGCTTGCTCCTTAGCCGTTGACCGCAGCGATCTGCAGTTCGGTGTAGGTCTGGCGGTGGCCGCCGTGCTTTTGATAGTGCTTGCGGCGACGCATCTTGAAGATGCGCACCTTGTCGTGCTTGCCGTGGGCCACGACCGTGGCCTTGACGTTGGCACCCGTGACCCAGGGTGTTCCCACCTTGAGCTCGGCACCCTCGCCGACGGCGAGGACCTGCTCGATGGTGATTTCCTGGCCCACGTCCGCAGCTATCTGTTCTACCTTGATCTTTTCGCCGGCAGCAACCTTGTATTGCTTGCCACCGGTTTTTATGACCGCGTACATGTGGAGGACCTTTCAGTGATGTCCCGCGCGTTCAACTCCGCGGCGGCCCATGCGGGCCACCTGCGAATTGCGCAGAGCCTTTGAATATAGCACAGAACGCCCCCACGCCACTGGCGACCCAGACTGACCTGCACAGGCCTCGCGGGCGGCCGAGGCAGGCTTCCTATAATCAGCGCTGCTCCCGCGCCGTTACGTGCTCAACGCCACCGCCCCCGCCCTGTCTGCTGCCGATCCGCTCGATGAAGCGATGCGGCGGGTCGACGAAGTCATCCGCGAGCGGCTG
>JBIJAP010000444.1:0-3134 GCA_044345715.1 Rubrivivax sp. | reverse complement strand
CTCCTTGATCGCGACCTCGCGTTCGAGGGCATGATCGAAGGCCTGATAGACGATGCCGAAACCGCCGATGCCGAGGATCTTCTGCAGCTCGAACTCGTGCAGCCGCGTGCCCGCCGCCAGCGCGTTGGCAGCTTTGGATCGGGGTGATGACACTTCGCCAGACACATCTTGAGTTTACCAGGGAAGCGCAATGCCCCCGACGGTGTTTCATCCGCCGTATCGATGGCGCCGCCGGCTATGGGCGGCCTTGCTAGGCGGCTTGCTGGCGGCCACACCAGCGGCCGCGTTCGATGTGCAGGGCCACCGAGGCGCGCGCGGGCTGGCGCCTGAAAACACCTTGGCGGGCTTTCGCACCGCGCTGGCCGCGGGCGCCACGACCTGGGAGCTGGACATCGGGCTCACCCTAGACGGCGTGCCCGTGGTGCTGCACGACCGGCGCCTGAACCCCGACATGACGCGCGACCGTCACGGCGCCTGGATCGACGCGCCCACGCCGACGCTGGCGTCCTTGCCACTGGCGGTGTTGCAGTCCTACGACGTCGGCCGGCTGCGCCCCGGCACCCGCAGTGCTGCCGCCTGGCCGCAGCAGCAGCCGGCCGACGGCGAGCGCGTGCCGACGCTGGACGCCGTTTTCGAGCTCGCCCGGCACACCGCCCCCGCCAGCCTGCGCTTCAACATCGAGACCAAGCTCTCGCCGCTGGCGCCCGACGAAACCGCCTCGCCCGAGGCCTTCGTGGCGGCGTTGCTGGCGAGCATCGACCGCCACGGCCTGCGCGAACGCGTCACGGTGCAGAGCTTCGACTGGCGCACGCTGCAGCGCCTGCAGCAGCGGGCGCCCGGCATCACCACCGCCGCACTCACGGCCGAGCGGCCCGACTTCGACACCGTCAGCGGCGGCCGCTGGTCGGCGGGGTTGGTGCTTGCCGAGCACGGCGGCTCGGTGCCGCGGCTGGTCAAAGCGCTGGGGGCGCCGGTCTGGTCGCCGAACTTCCGCGACCTCACGCCCGAACGCCTGGCCGAGGCGCGCGCCCTGGGGCTGCGGGTGATCCCGTGGACGGTTAACACGCCCGAAGACATCGAGCGGCTGCTCGGCTGGCCGATCGACGGACTGATCAGCGACTACCCCGACCGCGTGGTGGCGGCACTCGCGGCGCGCCGGGCCCCGGCGGCGGCCCCGCGATGAGCGCCGAACCGCTGGCGCGCCTGCGCCTGGACAAGTGGCTGTGGGCGGCGCGCTTCTACAAGACGCGGGCGCTGGCCACCGACGAAATCGACAAGGGCCGCGTGCGTGTGAACGAGCAGATCGTGAAGCCGGCGCGCGAATTGAAGCCGGGCGACCTGGTCGAGCTGCGCCAGGGCGTGGTGCTGCGCACGGTGCTGGTGCGCGACTTGTCGGTCGTGCGCGGCCCGGCGCCGGTGGCGCAACAGCTGTACGAGGAAACGCCGGCCAGCATCGCCGCCCGCGAAGCCGCGGCCGAGCGGCGGCGTCTGGCGCCAGAGCCGGCCAACGCCATCGAGCAAGGCCGCCCGACCAAGCGCGACCGCCGGCAACTGGCCGACTGGAATCGCTGGACCGCGAGCGTGGACGACGCCGGGTAGCGGCACGGGACCCCGGCGCGCCGCAAGGCGACAAATTCCCGGGCGGCCGGCTCTTGAAACCCGGCACAACGCCCCCATCCCGGTAGCTGGCCCACAGCATTGCGCACCATGACGAGTCCCGAAACCCGGACCGCTCCCGAGGCGGCGCCCGCCACCGACGCCGCGGAACACGCCACGCCGAGCAACGAGAGCCAACTGGCCGAACTGCAGGCCAAGCACGCCGAAGTCGCCGACGCCTACCTGCGCGCCAAGGCCGAGGCGGAAAACATCCGCCGCCGCGCTGAGGAAGAGATGGCCAAGGCCCGCCGCTTCGCGGTGGAAGGGTTTGCCGAGAGCCTGCTGCCGGTGGCCGACAGCCTGGCCGCCGCCATCGCGCTGCCCAATGCCAGCAACGAGCAGTTGCTCGAAGGCACGCACGCCACGCTGCGCCAGCTGACGGCGGCGCTCGAGAAGAACAAGGTCGTGGCCATCGCGCCGCCGGCCGGCACCAAGTTCGATCCGCACCAGCACCAGGCCATCAGCGTGGTGCCGTCGGAGCACGAGGCCGGCACCGTGGTGGCGGTGCTGCAGAAAGGCTACCTGATCGCCGAACGCGTGCTGCGGCCGGCGCTGGTGACCGTTTCCGCACCGAAATAGCGCCTGCGGCCCCGGCGGCGCGCTTGAAAGCGCTCGCCAACGCCGTCACTTCACATACCAAGCAAATCACTCCCGACAGGAGCACTGAACCATGGGCAAGATCATCGGCATCGACCTCGGCACCACGAACTCGTGCGTGGCCGTGATGGAGGGCAACACCACCAAGGTCATCGAGAACAGCGAAGGCGCGCGCACGACGCCGTCGATCATCGCGTACCAGGGCGACGACGAGATCCTGGTCGGCGCCTCGGCCAAACGCCAGGCCGTCACGAACCCGCGCAACACGCTGTACGCGGTGAAGCGGCTGATCGGCCGCAAGTTCACCGAGAAGGAAGTGCAGAAGGACATCGACCTGATGCCCTACAAGATCGCGGCGGCCGACAACGGCGACGCCTGGGTCGAGGTGCGCGGCAAGAAGCTGGCGCCGCCGCAGATCAGCGCCGAGGTGCTGCGCAAGATGAAGAAGACCGCCGAGGACTACCTTGGTGAGGAAGTGACCGAGGCCGTCATCACGGTGCCGGCCTACTTCAACGACAGCCAGCGCCAGGCCACCAAGGACGCCGGCCGCATCGCCGGCCTGGACGTCAAGCGCATCATCAACGAGCCAACCGCCGCAGCGCTGGCCTTCGGCCTGGACAAGCACGGCAAGGGCGACCGCAAGATCGCCGTGTTCGACCTCGGCGGCGGCACCTTCGACGTCAGCATCATCGAGATCGCCGACGTCGACGGCGAAAAGCAGTTCGAGGTGCTGTCGACCAACGGTGACACCTTCCTGGGTGGTGAAGACTTCGACCAGCGCATCATCGACTACATCGTCACCGAGTTCAAAAAGGAACAGGGCGTCGATCTGACGAAGGACGTCCTGGCCCTGCAGCGCCTGAAGGAAGCCGCCGAGAAGG
>JBIJAP010000068.1:0-11953 GCA_044345715.1 Rubrivivax sp. | reverse complement strand
CGCACCTCGCAGGGCATGATGGTGCAGGTCCGTGTCGACCGCCCGGCCTTCATCCGCGACACCCTGGCGCAGCTCGAGGTGGCATCCAAGCCCGTGCTCGAAGCCGAGACCAGCGTGCAGGCCGCCTCGACACTGGACCAGTACCTGGCGCTGAAGCGCGTGCTGCCTGACATCGACAAGGTCGCGAACTTCGGCCTGCTGCTGGTGGGCGCGGGCGACGAGGCCACCGGCCGCCAGACCTTTGCGCGCTTCTCTGCCCTTAAGCAGCGCACCGAGAGCCTGGCCAATCGCATGGTGTTCGAAGTGAGGGCCAAGCCCGAAGACGCCGACATCGCACAGGTCGTGGCCGGTTCACTGGCCGACCGCGGCATGCGCAGCGCCACCCGGCCCACCGCCGGCGCCGCCGTGCTGGCCGTCGAGACCACGCAGCGCGAGGTGACGATCGGCTCCGACAAGATGGTTCGCCTGGTGGTGCGCTTCTCCGTCACCGACGACCAGGGTCGCGCCGTGGCGTCGCGCGAGCACCAGCTGTCGGGCGCCTCGCGCTTCGACCACAAGGGTGCGCGCGAGGCCGCCGTCACCGCCTTGTCCAACACCCTGAAACGCAGCACCTCGCTGGCGCCTTTCGGGTTCAAGGATTGAGCGGCCACCAGACCGCGTGATGACCATCTCTGGAGACTTGAGCATGTTGACTCGACCAGATTCCCTGTCGGCCGGGTGCCGGTCTGGCGCGTGGCGCTGGGCGGGCTTGCTGACCTGCGTGAGCCTGCTCGGCGGCTGCGCGACGACGGTGGTCCCTGATCCCACCAGCTGGCCTGTCGCACGCATCGAGAAGGCGCAGTACATGCCGTCCGACGAGGTGCTGTCCGACCCCAATGCCATCAACCGGCGCACGCGCGTGATCGTCATGCAGGCGCGCGACTCACCCTCGTACCGTGGCCAGGGCCTGGAGACGCACGCCAGCAGCGGCCTGGAGTCGCTTCTCGGCCGCCAGGGCGGCGTGGAAGTCGTGGACCGCAGCCTGGGCGACCGGCTCGACAACGAGCTCAAGCTGATCGAAGTGCGCGGCACGGCCAGCAGCGGCTACAGCGGGCCCTCGGTGGCCGACTACGCCGTGACCGTGCAGCTCGGCCCGTCGAGCTTCAATTCGCGCTACGCCCAGGCGGTGCAGATCCCGCAGAAAGACAAGCCGCCGATCACGCTGATACCCGCCGGCTTCGTGAACTCGGCCAAGGCGGCCATGACGGTGCGCCTGTACGAGCTGCCGTCGCTGCGCGTGGTGCTCCAGGAAGGCATCGAGGGTTCGGTCTCGCAATCGGGCCAGCCGGTGCAGATCAACTACACCCAGGGGCTCAACCTGGTGCGTGACGCCATCACCGACGCCATCGGCGACGTGCGGGGCAAACTGCTCACCGAGCTCTCGCCGCGCGGCTACATCGTGGACCGCCGCAGCAAGGACAAGAAGTCGATCTTCCGTGCCCTCATCAGCCGCCAGACGGGCGCCAAGCAAGGCGACGTGGTCGAGGTCTTCAACGTGCGCCAGAACGTCATCGAGCTCGGCACCGTGCGGCGCACGAGCTTCGAGGAAGTGAAGGTGGCCACGGGCCGCGTCACCAACAACGTCAACAACGATTTCAGCTGGATCATCATCGAGGACGAGAAGCAGGCCGCCGCCGTGAAGCAGGGCGACGTGGTTCGGGTCCGCCATGGCAACGACTTCAAGATCCCGACGTCCTTGCCCGGCCTGATGAACCTCTTGAAGTGACCTCACCGGCAACTCAGCTCACCGGCATTTGCTCGGAACCTAGCCCACAGCACACAAGGAGTGCCCTGACCATGAAAAGCATCTACACCCTGACCGCCGTCGCCGTTGCGCTGGCCCTCGCCGGCTGCGCCAAGCAGAAGAAGACGGAAGAGGTTGCCGAGTGCGTGTTCCCGCAGACCACGAACAAGGCGCCGATGTGGGTCTGCAGCCAGGGCACCATCGAAGGCGTGGCGGTGTGGGCCACCGGCTCGTTCCAGAAGACGGCCGCCGGTGCTGCCTTCCAGCAGGACCAGGCCACGCTGAACGGCCGTACCCGCCTGGCGCAGCAGATGCGCACGGTCGTCACCAGCGGCCTGAAGGCCGCCATCCAGACCACGGGCGCCGGTTCTTCGGAGACTGTCGACCAGGTTGCCAGCAGCGCGTCGAAGTCGATCTCGGCCGAAACGCTGGTGGGCTCGCGCGTGTTCCGCACGGTCTACGCCCCCGACGGCACGATGTTCGTGCTGGTGGGTGTCGACGAGTCCACCGCCAAGCGCGTGGTGCAGCAGGCCGTGCAGACCAGCATGAACAACGACCGCGCCCAGTGGCAGCAGTTCCAGGGCGCCAAGCTGCAGGCCGATCTCGCCGCCGAGGTCTACAAGCTCGGCACCCAGACGATGCGCTGAGCCGGGCGAGAATCGACGCCTTCACGCGCAGACCCTGACCCGAGCCGATGCTCCAGCACCCGCAGTTCGACCCCGTCGCCATCGCCATCGGTCCGGTGGCCGTGCATTGGTACGGCCTCACCTACCTCGTGGCCTTCGGCCTGTTCTGGTGGCTGGGAAGCCGGCGCGCCGCCATGCCGCAGTTCGCGTCGCGCGGTTGGACACGCCGCGACATCGAGGACCTGCTGTTCTGGGGCGTGATCGGTGTCGTGATTGGCGGCCGCGTCGGCTACGCGATCTTCTACAAGCCGGGCCAGTACCTGGCGAACCCGCTCGACATCTTGATGCTCTGGAAGGGGGGCATGAGCTTCCACGGCGGCATGCTCGGCGTGATCGTGGCGCTGGCCTTGTACGCCCGATCACGCGGCCGGCCGTTCCTGGAGATGATGGATCTGGTGGCCCCCTGCGTGCCCACGGGCCTGGCGTCGGGCCGCATCGGCAACTTCATCAACGGCGAGCTCTGGGGCCGCGCCGCTGATCCCTCGTTGCCCTGGGCCATGGTGTTCCCGCAGAGCGGCAGCGCGCTGCCCCGGCACCCGTCGCAGCTGTACCAGTTCCTGCTCGAAGGCCTGCTGCTGTTTGCGCTGCTGTGGTGGTACGGACAGCGCGAACGGGCACGCGGGCAGGTGGCGGCGGCCTTCCTCATCGGCTATGGCGTGCTGCGTTTCGTGGCCGAGTTCTACCGCCAGCCCGACAGCTTCCTGGGCATCCTCGCGCTCGGCATGAGCATGGGCCAGTGGCTGTGCGTGCCGATGGTGGCCGGTGGCGTGGCGCTGTGGGTGTGGTGCGGGCGGCAGCCCGCTGCCAGCCGCTAGCATCGGCAGCCATGCGCCAGATCTTCCTCGACACCGAGACCACCGGCCTGTCGGCCGATCAGGGCGACCGCGTCATCGAGATCGCCTGCATCGAGCTCGACAACCGCCGCTTCAGCGGGCGCCGTTACCACCATTACGTCAACCCGGGCCGCAGCAGCCACCCGGACGCCGTGCGCATCCACGGCATCACCGATGCCTTCCTGGCCGACAAGCCGCCGTTTGCGGCGGTGGCCGAGGAGCTGCTGGCCTTTGTCGAAGGCGCCGAGGTGATCATCCACAACGCGGCATTCGATACCGGCTTCCTCGATGCCGAGCTGGCGCGCCTGGGCCGCCCGCGCTTTGCCACGCACTGCGCCCGTGTCACCGACAGCCTGCTGATGGCGCGCGAACAGTTTCCGGGCAAGAGCAACTCGCTCGACGCCCTGTGCCGACGGCTGGAGGTCGACAACTCCGGCCGCGATCTGCACGGCGCCCTGATCGATGCCGATCTGCTGGCGCAGGTGTACCTGGCGCTGACACGGGGGCAGGACTCGCTGGTCATTGACGCCGCCGAGGCCGCCTCGGCGGCCGGCGGCGTGCGCGAAGCGGCCGCCCGCGTCGACCTTGCGGCCTTTGCCTTGCCGGTGCTGCCGCCCGATGCCGCGGAACTCGCGGCGCACGAGGCCCTGATGCGCGCATTGGACAAGGGCTGCAAGGGCAAGGCCGTCTGGCGGCCGGCAGAAACGCCCACAGCCGTGGCATAATCCTAGGCTTCCCGGAATTCAGTTTCCAACCGATTCCGGGCGGTTAGCTCAGCGGTAGAGCACTGCCTTCACACGGCAGGGGTCGCAGGTTCGAACCCTGCACCGCCCACCAAAGCGAAAAGCCAAACGCGGCAACTACGGCGCCCTCGTGTCAGACACGACGGCGCCGTTTTCATGGCGCCGTCTCATCGGCTCCCCGGTCCTGCGGCCGGCGGGTCGTCGTGTATATTGAAGTTGACACTGTGCAGCTCCAGAACCGGCTCGAGAACCGGCCTCCGATGACCCACGCCTTTCCATTCAGCGCCATCGTCGGCCAAGACGAAATGAAGCTGGCGATCCTGGTCGCCGCCGTCGACGCCAGCGTCGGTGGTGTGTTGATCCTCGGTGACCGCGGCACCGGCAAGAGCACCGCGGTGCGCGCCCTCGCGGCCTTGCTGCCCAAGATGAAGACGGTGGTCGGCTGCCGCTACGGCTGCGATCCCGCGCGCCCGTTTTGCGCCCGCACCGAGCCTTGCGAAGGGCGCGCCGCCGGCAAGACGGCGCAGGTCGGCGTGCCAGTGGTCGATCTGCCGCTGGGCGCCACCGAAGACCGCGTCGTCGGCGCCCTCGACATCGAGCGCGCGCTGACGCAGGGCACCAAGCACTTCGAGCCCGGCTTGCTGGCGCGCGCCAACCGCGGCTTCTTGTACATCGACGAGGTCAACCTGCTTGAAGACCACCTCGTGGATCTGCTGATCGACGTGGCGGCCTCGGGCGAAAACGTCGTCGAGCGCGAGGGGCTGTCGGTGCGCCATCCGGCGCGCTTCGTGCTCGTCGGCAGCGGCAACCCCGAAGAAGGCGAGTTGCGGCCGCAACTGCTCGACCGTTTCGGCCTCGCGGTCGACGTGCGCACGCCGCAAGACCTGGCCACGCGCATCGAGGTCATCAAGCGCCGCGACGCCTTCGAGCGCGACCCCGAGGCCTTTGCCGCGCGCTGGAAGAAGGAAGAAGACGCGACCCGGCGCCGCCTGGTGAAGGCCCGCGAACACCTGCCCGAGGTGGCGCTGGGCGACGAGGCGCTGACGCGCATCGCCGGCCTGTGCATGGCGCTGGGCACCGACGGCCTGCGCGGCGAGCTGACGCTGATGCGCGCGGCGCGTGCGCTGGCGGCCCTGCAAGGCGATGCCACCGTGACCGACGCCCACATCCGCCAGGTGGCCCGGCCTGCGCTGCGCCACCGCCTGCGTCGCGACCCGCTCGACGACACCGACGCCAGCGTGCGCGTCGACCGCGTGCTGGCCGAGGTCTTCGGCGGCTGAGATGCCCGCCGCCAAGGCCGTGCCGGCTGCCATGGCCCCCGCATCGGAGGCACCCGACGCCCCTGGCGCCCTGATCGACGGCCCGCTGCTCGCCGCGGCACTGCTGGCGCTCGATCCCCGCGGCCTGGGTGGCGCCCGCCTGATGGGACCCGCCGGCCCGGTGCGCGACGCCTGGCTCGACACGCTGCGCCAGCTGCTGCCGCCGGCCACGCCCTGGCGGCGCCTGCCGCAGCATGCGTCCGAAGAGCGCCTGAGCGGCGGCCTTGATCTGCAGGCCACGCTGGCCGCTGGCCGGCCGGTGCTGCAGCAGGGCCTGCTGGCGGCGGCCGATGGCGGCATCGTTGTCGCCGCCATGGCCGAACGGCTGGCCGCCGGCACCGCGGCGCAGGTGGCGGCCGCACTCGACGGCGGCTGCGTGCGCATCGAACGCGACGGCCTGAGCGCCGTGGTGCCGGCGCGCCTGGCGCTGGTGGCGCTGGACGAAGCCGAGGGCGACGACACCCCGCTGGCCAGCGCGCTGGCCGACCGCCTGGCGCTGTGGCTGCCGCTGGTCGGGCTGAGCTGGCGCGACGTGCCCGATGCCGCGCAGGTGGCCGAGCTCGCCGAGGCGGTGGCCGCCGCGCGGGCGAACGTCGACGCGGTCGAGGTGCCGCAAGACGCGCTCGCGGCGCTGATGGCCACCACTCTGGCCCTGGGCGTAGACTCGCCGCGCGCGGCCTGGGGTGCCTGGCGCGTGGCGCGGGCCTCGGCGGCGTTGTTCGGCCGCCGCGTGGCCACGGCCGACGACGCCAGCTGCGCCGCGCGTCTGGTGCTGGCGCCGCGCGCCACGCGGCTGCCGGCGCCACCCGACGAGCCCGAGTCCGACCAGTCGGCCGAGCCCCCGCCGCCCGACGACGCCCAAGAGCCCGACAGCCCGGACACGCCGCCGCCGAGCCTCGACGAGCCCCAAAGCCTCGAAGACCAGGTGCTCGATGCCGCCGAGGCTGCCATCCCCGCCGGGCTGCTGGCGCAGCTGCTACACGGCGACGGGCCGCGCACCCGCGCCGCCCAGGGCGGCAAGGCCGGTGCCGCCAAGGCTTCGCGCCAGCGCGGGCGGCCGCTGGGGGCGCGGCGCGGCCCGCCGGTGCAAGGCGCGCGCCTGCACCTGGTGGCCACGCTGCGCGCCGCCGCGCCCTGGCAGCCGCTGCGCCGTCGCGCCTGGGAGGCGATCCCGGGTCGTGGCGCCGGACCGCGTGTGCACGTGCGCAGCGACGACTTCCACGTGCGCCGCTTCTCCGAGCGCCGCGGCACGACCACGGTGTTTGCGGTCGACGCCTCGGGCTCGTCGGCGCTGCACCGGCTGGCCGAGGCCAAGGGCGCCGTCGAGCTGCTGCTGGCCGAGTGCTACGTGCGGCGCGACGAGGTGGCGGTGGTGGCCTTCCGCGGCGCCGGGGCCGAGTTGCTGCTGCCGCCGACACGCTCGCTGGTGCGGGCCAAGCGCTCGCTGGCTGGGCTGCCCGGCGGTGGCGGCACACCGCTGGCCGCCGGCATCGACGCTGCGCTGCGCGTGGCCGCGCAGGTGCGGCGCGACGGCGCCTCGCCGCTGCTCGTGCTGCTGACCGACGGCCGCGCCAACGTCACGCTGGCCGGCATCGGCGGCCGCGCGCAGGCCACCGAAGAGGCGCTGGCGGCGGCGCGGCGGCTGCGAGCGCTGGGCGCGCCGTGCCTGCTGGTCGACACCTCCGTGCGCCCTGAGCCGGCCGCGGCCGCGCTGGCGCTGGCCATGGGCGCGCGCTACCTCGCGCTGCCGCAAGCCGACGCGCGCGCCCTCAGCGGGGCCGTGCAGGCGGTTCAGGCGGCGCAACGGGGCGGCGGCTGAAGCCGCGGCCGCCCGCCGGTCGACATGCAGCCCGATCCGGGCGTGGCGCTGCCGCCCGATTGGCCGCACCGCGAGCGCAGCCGCGCCGTGCAGGCCGCCGGCCTGCGCTGGCATGTGCAGACCTGGCCCCAACCCCGGCCTGACGCGCCCTGGCTGCTGCTGCTGCACGGCACCGGCGCCTCGGCCCATTCCTACGCCGGCCTGGCCCCGCTGCTGGCGCGGCACTTCGGCCTGGTGGTGCCCGACCTCCCCGGGCACGCCTTCACGCAGCGGCCTCGTGGACTGGGCCTCTCGCTGCCCGGCATGGCCGCCGCGGTGGGCGCGCTGCTGCAGGTGCTGGAGGTGTCGCCCGCGGCCGTCGTCGGCCACAGCGCCGGGGCTGCCGTGGCAGCGCGCCTGTGCCTCGACGGCCTGGCGCGGCCGCAGGCGCTGATCAGCCTCAACGGCGCCTGGTACCCGCCCGGCGGGCCGAGCGCCTGGTGGTATGCCCCGGCAGCGCGGCTGCTGGCGCTGAACCCGCTGGCACCGGCGCTCTTTGCCTGGCGCGCCTCGCAGCCGGCCACCCTGAAGCGGCTGCTGCGCGGCACCGGCTCGCAGCTCGATGCCCGCGGCGAAGCCCGCTACGCCCGGCTGGCCGGTGACGCCCGCCATGTCGGCGCGGTGCTGGCGATGATGGCCGCCTGGGACCTGGCGCCGCTGCCGGCGGCGCTGCCGCGGCTGGCGGCAGCGGGCACGGCGCTGCACCTGGTGGCCGCCAGCCGCGACGGTGCGGTGCCGCCTGCGCAGGCCGAGCGCCTGGCCGCGCAGGTGCCCGGCGCGGTGGTGCACCAACTGGCCGGCCTCGGCCACCTGGCGCACGAGGAAGCGCCGGCCGTCGTGGCCGATCTCGTCGAACGCCTGCTCGCGCCCCGCTGAACGCCGGCACTCGCGGCGCCGAACCGTGGCGCGCGTTGCCGTGGATTGACGCCTCGGGGCGACCTGTCTATGCTGTGTCCACTCAAATTGACATTTGGATGCGACAACGCAGCGTGACGCTGGCGCGTCCGGGGAGCTCCCAGCATGGCGACACAGGCCCGGATCGAAGACGCACTCAAGGCGGCGCTGCACGCCGCCGCAGGCCCCGGCTGCCCACCGCGCCTGCAGGCGGCTGTTCACCACGCGGTGTTTCCAGGCGGGGCGCGCAGCCGCCCGCAGTTGGCGCTGGCCGTAGCGCGCGCCTGCGGCGACGACGCGCCCGCGCTGACCGATGCCGCCGCGGTGGCTGTGGAGTTGCTGCACTGCGCCTCGCTCGTGCACGACGACCTTCCGTGCTTCGATGACGCGCCGCTGCGCCGCGGCCAGGCCTCGGTGCACAGCGCCTACGGCGAGCGCCTGGCCGTGCTCACGGGCGATGCGCTGATCGTCATGGCCTTCGAGGTGCTGGCGCGTGCCGGTGCCGAGCACCCGCAACGCCTGGTGGCGCTGCTGCGCACCGTGGCCGCGGGGGTGGGCATGCCGGGCGGCATCGTCGCCGGGCAGGCCTGGGAGTGCGAGCCGCGAGTGTCGCTGCGCGAGTACCAGCGCCTGAAGACCGGCGCGCTGTTCACCGCCGCCACCCGCGCCGGTGCGCTGGCCGCCGGGGGCGACCCCGAGGCCTGGAGCGGCCTTGGCGACTGCTTGGGCGAGGCCTACCAGGTGGCCGACGACATCCGCGACGTCGCCGCCCAACCCGAATGGCTGGGCAAGCCCATCGGGCAAGACCTCGCGCTCGGCCGCCCGAGCGTGGCGCTCGAGAAGGGCATGGAGGCCGCGCTGGCGCAGTTCGAAGGCCTGGTGCAAGACGCCATCGACGCCGTGCCGGTGTGCCGGGGCTCGTCGCTGCTGCGTGCGCTGGTGCGTGCTGAGGCCGAGCGCCTGGTGCCGCCTTCTCTGCGCCAGAGCCCCGCGCTGCGCGCGGTGGCCTGATGCGGCTCGATCACATCGCCACCCGATGAGCAGCCGCGAACACCTGCAGGGCGCGCCCCGCGAGGCTGATCTGCTGCGCTGGTCGCAGCCGACACGTGAGCCGCTGTCGGTGGGCTGGCGCGAGCGCGTGCAGGGCGCCATCGACCGCCTGGTCGTGCGCCCGGGCTTCCGTCGCTGGGCGGCCGGCTTCTGGTTAACGCGACCCTTCGTCCGCAAGCGCGCAGGCGAGCTGTTCGACCTCGTCGCCGGCTTCGTTTACAGCCAGGTGCTGCTGGCCTGTGTGCGCCTGGACCTGTTCAACCAGCTGGCCGACGGCCCCGACACCGCATCGCGCCTGGCGCAGCGCCACGGCTTGCCCTTGCGCTCGATGCAGCGGTTGCTCGATGCGGCGGTGGCGGTGCGTTTGCTGCGGCGAGCCGGCGAGGGCGCAGCCGAGCGCTACGGCCTCGGTGCCCTGGGCGCGCCGATGGTGGGCAATGCGGCGCTCGCCGCCATGGTGCAGCACCACGCCACGCTCTACGCCGACCTGCGCGACCCGTTGGCCCTGCTGCGCGACGAAGGCGCCGGCAGCGGCATGTCGGCCTACTGGCCTTACGCCAGCTACGGCGGCGTCGACGAGACGGCACTGCCCAGCCGCGCGGTGGCCGAGTACTCGGCGCTGATGACGGCTTCGCAGCCGATGGTCATCGAAGAACTGCTGGGTGCGTACTCGTTGTCGCGCCACCGTCGCCTGCTCGACGTGGGCGGCGGGGAAGGGCGCTTCGTCACCGCTGCGCTGGCCGAGGCGCCCCGCCTGCAGGCCATGCTGTTCGACCTGCCGCCGGTGGCCGATCTGGCCCGTGGCCGCCTTGCGGCGCAGGGCCTGGGTGGCCGCGTGGTCGTGCACGGCGGCAGCTTCTTCGACGACGCCCTGCCCACCGGTGCCGACGTGGCCACGCTGGTGCGGGTGCTGTTCGACCATGACGACGAGCACGCGCTGGCCATCCTGCGCGCCGTGCACCGGGCCCTGCCGCCGGGCGGCACGCTGCTCGTGGCCGAGCCCATGGCCGACGCGCCGGGCGCTCACGCCATGGGCGATGCCTATTTCGGCTTCTACCTGCTGGCCATGGGCCGCGGCCGGCCGCGCAGCGCCCAGCAGCTGTCGGCGCTGCTGGGCCAGGCCGGCTTTGAGGGCGTGCGTGCGCTGCGCACGCGGCTGCCGCTGCAGGCCGGTGTGTTGCTGGCGCACGCCGGCAAGGCGACGGGCGTTTGAACCGACCGCGTGGGTGTGGCACCGGAACGCGTGGCCATCGCGGCAAAACCGTAAAGACCTATTGACAAGCGTAAGTGTCAGTCTAGGATGACACCCAAGATGTTTCGAACACCCTCCAACCTCCACCGCGCCGGCCCGGGCCCTGCCGGGACCTCACCCCGGGAGAACGCATGAAGACTGCCGCCGTCGTGATGCAGGCACCGCAGGACCTGGTGCTCGATCATCTGGAGCTCGACATCGCCGGTGACAACGACTTGGTCGTTGACATCGAGTGGTCGGGCATCAGCACCGGCACCGAGAAGCTGCTGTGGACGGGGCGCATGCCCACCTTCCCCGGCATGGGTTACCCGCTGGTGCCGGGCTACGAATCAGTGGGCCAGGTCGTGGCCGCCGGGCCTGGTGCCCGCCACCGCGTCGGTGACCACGTCTTCGTGCCCGGTGCGCGCTGCTTCGGCCCCGTGCGCGGCTTGTTCGGCGGCGCTGCGGCCCGCCTAGTGGTGGGTGACGAACGCGTCTACGACATCGACGCCGCGCTCGGCGAAGACGCCGTGCTGCTGGCGCTGGCGGCCACGGCCTACCACGCGGTCAGTGGCGGCGGCCACCGCCACCCGGTGAACGCACCCGACCTGATCATCGGCCACGGCGTGCTCGGTCGCCTGCTGGCGCGCCTGACCGTGGCCGCCGGCCTGCCGCCCCCCACGGTGTGGGAGCTGGACCCGGTGCGCAGCGAAGGCGGCCGTGGCTACGAGGTCATCCGCCCCGACGCCGACAAGCGCCGCGACTACCGCGCCATCTTTGATGTCAGCGGCGACGTTCGCATCATCGACAAGGCCATGCCGCACCTGGCCAAGGGCGGCGAGATCGTGCTGGCCGGCTTCTACGCCGAGCCCTTGAGCTTTGCCTTCGCGCCGGCCTTCATGCGCGAGGCCAGCGTGCGCGCCGCCGCCGAGTGGCAGCGCCCCGACATGTTGGCTGTGAAGCAGCTGGCCGAAGAAGGTCGGCTCGATCTCACCGGCCTCATCACCCACCGCGAACGTGCCGAGCACGCCGCGGGGGCCTACCGAACCGCGTTCAGCGACGCGGGGTGTCTCAAGATGGTTCTTGACTGGAAGGGTTGCCAATGAGCAGTACTGCGTCCCCTGTCATCTTCATGCGCGACGAGCGCCTGAAGGCCGAAGCCGCGATCGAACCTGATCCGGTCAGCACCTCGCCGGCAGCGAAGACCACGCAGATCATCGCCATCTACGGCAAGGGTGGCATCGGCAAGAGCTTCACGCTGGCCAACCTGAGCTACATGATGGCGCAGCAGGGCAAGAAGGTGCTGCTGATCGGATGCGATCCGAAGAGCGACACCACGAGCCTGCTGTTCGGTGGCAAGGCCACGCCGACCATCATCGAGACGAGCAGCAAGAAGAAGCTCGCCGGTGAAGCGGTGGCCATCGGCGACGTGTGCTTCAAGCGCGACGGCGTCTATGCGATGGAGCTCGGCGGGCCCGAGGTCGGCCGTGGCTGCGGCGGCCGCGGGATCATCCACGGCTTCGAGACGCTCGAGAAGCTCGGCTTCCACGACTGGG
>JBIJAP010000443.1:0-3156 GCA_044345715.1 Rubrivivax sp. | reverse complement strand
GCCACTACCGAAACCTCTCCGCACACCGCCAAGTTGTTGATTTCATTGAGCGCACGATGGGAAAACGGCTCGGAATCGGCGCTTGGTGTCGAACTCGGGTGCACGCCGCCCACGGGTTCGAGAACCCTAAGCAGGAAGTCGAGTTCCTCAGCTACCGCGAGCTGCTGGAGACGCTGCGCGTGCCACCTGGCCGCGAGGTGACGCTGCCCGCGTTTGCAGGCTGGTGCGCACGCCACCGGCAGGCGTTGCGACTGCTGGGCGACCCCGACCCGCAGGCGTTATTCGAGGAATTCCGCGGCGTCATCGGCGCGCAGCCCGGTGGGCCGCTGTCGCTGGCCGACTACCTGGCGCTGGGCACGCGCCAGAGCCTGTTGCCGCCCGCCCAGCGCGAACTGGCCCACGGCCTCTTTCAGCGGTACTGCAGCTGGCTGGACGAGGCGAACCTCTACGACAGCAACCTCGTCGCCGAGGCCTGGCGCACCGAGATCGCCGTGCCCGCCGGGCCGATCTACGACTTCCTCGTCATCGACGAGGTGCAAGACCTGACGCCCGTGCAACTGGCCCTGGTGCTGGCGCTGCTCAAGGCGCCGGGCCAGTTCATCTTGTGCGGTGACAGCCATCAGATCGTTCACCCGAACTTCTTCAGTTGGGCGGCCCTGAAGAACCTGTTCTGGCAGGGCCTGGCTGGCGACGCAGCCGAGCGCGCGCTGAGCCAGCCGCTGCAGGTGCTGCAGGCCAACTTCCGCAACACCCGCGCGGTGACGGACCTGGCCAACCGGCTGCTGAAAGTCAAGCAGGCGCGGTTCGGCTCGGTGGACCGCGAGAGCAACTTCCTGGTGCGCAGCACTGCGCCCGAGGCTGGCAGCGTGCTGCTGATGGCGGCCAAGGACGCAGCCGTGCAGGCGCTGGACACGGCCACACGCCAATCGGCCCAGCACGCGGTGATCGTGCTGCGCGACGACGACAAGCCGGCGGCCCGTGCGCGCTTCCGCACGCCGCTGGTCTTCAGCGTGCATGAGGCCAAGGGCCTGGAGTACCCGCACGTGTTGCTGGTGGACATCGTCTCGGGCCAGCGGCAGGCCTATGCCGAGGTCTGCGACGGCGTGCAACCGGCCGACCTGGAAGCCGACGAACTCGACTACCGGCGCGCCAAGGACAAGGCCGACAAGTCGCTGGAGCTGTACAAGTTCTACGTCAACGCCCTGTACGTGGCCATGACGCGCGCCGTGCAGACGCTGACGCTGGTGGAGTCCGACACCGGCCACCCGCTGCTGGCGCTGCTGGGCCTGCAGGCCGGCGAGGCAGTGGCGCAAGGCGTGCGAGCGTCCACCCGCGAGGAGTGGGCGCAGGAAGCGCGCAAGCTGCAACTGCAGGGCAAGGAAGAGCAGGCCCAGGCCATCCGCGACACCTTCCTGCAGCACAAGCCTTTGCCGTGGACGCCGTGGAGCCGGGCGCTGGTCGAAGAGCTGTTGCCGAAGGCAATGGATCCGAAGAACCCGAGCAGCAAGCCACGTCAGACGATCTTCGACTACGCGCTGTGGCACGGCCAGCATGAGTGGGTCACGGCACTGGGCAAGGCCAACTTCGCCGCTGCCAAGCAGTTGCTTGATGACGGCCAGTTCTGGGGTGCGGGATCGCTGCTGCCCAACCGCTACGGTTTCCGCAACGACGCATGGGAGCGGCTGGAAGGGCTGACCCGGAAGACTGTCGCCGCGGTGCGCCAGCGCCACCTGCAGCCTTGGGAGGCGAAGAAGTTCAAGGACCTGCTGCAGCAGGTGGACCAGTACGGCCCCGACCACGCCACGCCCGTGGGCGCCACGCCGCTGATGCTGGCAGCCATGGCCGGCAACGCGCCGCTGGTGCAGGCGCTGCTGGACAAGGGCGCCGACCCGCAGCTGCGCGACGACTTCGGCCACACCCCGTGGGACAGCGCCCTGAGTCGGGCGCTGCCGGAGCCGGGCTTCGCAGCCACCGGGCTGCCTGCCGTCTTCCCGCTGCTGGCTCCCGCGGCGCTGGACGTGCAGGTCGACGGCCGGCTCGTTCGGCTGGAACGGCGGCAGGGCGAGTACTGGGTGCTGATGCTGATGCTGGCCGGCTTGAAGACCCAGTGGTCCTGCTGCATGACGCGGGCGATGGAGCAGCACAAGTACCCGCGAGGCTTCTTTGCTGACCAGCTGCACGAGGTGCTGGCCCAGCTGCCCGCCTGGTTGTGGGCCGACAAGCGCGGCAAGCGCAGCTACATCAACCAGGTGCTGGCGCGCGCTGAGGTCAGCAGCGCCTACCAGCCTGCCCGCAAGCTGTGGGTCCGGGCCAGCAATGGCTACTACTTGCCCAACCCTGCGCTTCAACTTCGTTCCGGGGACACCTGGACGCCCGTCTACAACGTGATGGCGCTGGATTGGGTAGACCGAGGCTGCGGCGATGGCGAGCTGTACCGGCCCAAGCCGCTTGAGCTGGTGGCGCGTGCAGGCATGGCGCGCGGTCAGTCGCGACAGGCTTCGGCTGCCGTCCAGCCAGCGGGGGGCCACGCGGCGCACGAAAGAGGCGAACTCTGAGCAACCCAACCTCGCGCGCGAGCCAGGTGTCCCTGAAGAAACGACGATGCCTTACAAGGTGAACGGCAGTGCCGAGATGACCGACACATCATTGGTGCGAGCCTGCAACAGCGCGGCGCGGCGAGCCAGCAAGGGCGCGGCCGCACGCAGCCAGTCGGCCTGCAGACGGGGCCGCATGGCCACCCGGCCCAGCCGCGCGGCCAGCCCGCGCGCCAGCAGGCCCAGCTGATCGGCGGCCAAGCCCGCGAGGGCGTCCAGCAGCAGGGCCAACAGCACCCACAGTGGGTGCCACCAGCGGCGCTCGAGCCACTGCGCAGCCTCGGGTGCGCAGTGGCAGCAGCACGCGGCGCGCGTCGTCCTCGGTCATGCGGGCGACTGTAGCCCGCCCTGCGCGGGCTGCCGCCGGGCTGCGTCAGACCGCGTGCAGCAGCGCCACCAGCTGCGCCTGGCTGTGTGTGCCGGTCTTTTCGTACATCTGGCCGACGTGGGTGCGGATGGTCGAGATCTTCACGCCCAGCGCCTCGGCGGCGTGCGTGGGGCGCATGCCCTTGCACAGCATCTCGGCCAGCTTGGCCTGCGTCTGCGTGAAGCGGAAGCGGCG
>JBIJAP010000058.1:0-12316 GCA_044345715.1 Rubrivivax sp. | reverse complement strand
GCTGCGTTCAACAAAGGCGACGGGGCTGAGCGCCGTGAAGTTGGCACTGCGGCGGTCGAGTCCCTGGTCGTAGATGTGCATGTGCGGCTCCGGCCCTGGCGCTGCTGGCGCGTTCTGTGCAGCATAGCGGCATGCCCACGCCTTTGGCCGCCGCAGCGCCGCGCCTGTTCTTCCTCGACTGGCTGCGCATCGGCGCTTTCGCGCTGCTCGTGCTGTACCACGTCGGCATGTACTACGTGAGCTGGGACTGGCACGTGAAGTCGCCGCATGCGTCGCCGCTGATCGAGCCGCTGATGCGCCTGAGTCAACCCTGGCGCATGAGCCTGCTGTTCCTGCTGTCGGGGGCGGCGACGGTCTGGATGCTGCAGCGGCGGCCGCAGGGTCTGCTGCGCGAACGCGCGGCACGGCTGCTGCTGCCGCTGGTGGTGGGCGTGTGGCTGGTCGTGCCGCCGCAGTCCTACTTTGAGGTGCTGCAGAAGGCCGGCTACGCGGGCAGCTACCTGCAGTTCCTGGGCCTGTACTTCACGGCCTACGGCGGCTTCTGCCGCGGCAGCGACTGCCTCGTGCTGCCCACCTGGAACCACCTGTGGTTCCTGCCGTACGTGTTTGCGTACACCGCGCTGCTGCTGCTGCTCCGGCGCGTGCTGCCGATGGCCGGCCTGCAGACCCTGGCCGATCGGCTGGCGGCCTCGCCGGGCTGGGCCTGGTGGCTGCTGCCCATCGCCTGGCTGGCGCTGCTGCGCCTGGCGCTGCTGGGCCACTTCGGCTCGACCCATGCGCTGGTCGACGACTGGCACAACCATGCCAGCTACTTCAGCGTGTTCCTCGCCGGCGTGCTGCTGGCGGCACGGCCGGCACTGCTGGCGCGGCTGGAGCCGCTGCGCTGGCCGGCGCTGGCAGCGGCCCTGCTGGCCTGGTGGGGCATCGGCGCCTACCTGGAACACGTGGGCACACTGCCCGCCGTGCCCGAGGGCCTGCGCGCGCTGCAGCGCGTGGCCCATGCCGCGCTGCAGTGGAGCGCGCTGGTGGCCCTGCTCGGCTTTGCGCGCCGTCACCTGAACCACGACCACCGCTGGCGCGCCCCGCTCAACGAGGCCGTTTTCCCGTTGTACCTGCTGCACCAGACGCTCATCATCGTGCTGGCCATGGCGGCGCTGCCGCTGGCCCTGCACCCCGCCATCGAAGCGCCGTTGCTGGTGCTGCTCACCTTTGCAGGGGGGCTCGCGGCCTGGCGCGTGCTGCGCCATGCCGGGCCGCTGCGGCCCTGGTTCGGCTTGCCTCGGCGCTGAGCCAGGGCCTGCGCGGTCGAGGTGCGCCGACGCCGGCCTCAAAATGCGCGGCACCATGGAGTTGAGCGATTTCCTGCCGCGGTTCAACCCGCAAGCCCGCATCGAGGCCGTGCCTCTGGACCCGGTGCACATGCCGGGTGACCAGTGCCTGGTGGTCGACGACCTGTTGCTCAACCCGCAGGCGCTGGTCGAACTCTCCGTGATGTGGCGCAGCCACTTCCAGGCCCCCACCGGCAGCGCCTACCCCGGGCTCGAGTTGTGGATGCCACCGGCCGTGACCGGCCTGCTCGACGACTGGTTCCGCGAGCACGTGCGCGCACACCTGGGTGCGCGACGTCTGCTGCGCACCGATTGCCGACTGTCGATGGTCACGCTGCCGGCCGACCGGCTGCAGCCCCGGCAGTGGTTCTGCCACCGCGCCGATGCCGGCCGCGAAGAAGCCCACCTGCGTGCCGCCACGGTGCTGTACCTGTTCCACGACGCCGGCTTTGGCGGCACCAGCCTGTACCGGCCTATCCGGCCGATGCACGAGATCGAGCAACTGGTGCACGACTCCGGCGTGCTCGACGCCGCCGCGTTCAGCCAGCGCTGGAGCGTGCCCGCCGGCTACATGCACGGCAGCAACGACTACTTCGAACGAGTGCTGCAGGTGCCGGCGCGCTTCAACCGCGCGGTGTTCTACGACGGCGGCCTGTTCCATTGCAGCGACAACGGCCCGGCCGGCGCCCTGCCCGACGATCCGCGCACCGGCCGGCTGACGCTGAACGGCTTCTTCAACTGCACACGCCCGGCACGCTAGGCCGCACGACAGCGACCATGCAGCTTCAGACCGCGCACAGCTTGCGGCTGCACCTCATCGGCAGCAGCGGTGCGGGCAAGACGACGCTCGGCCGCACCCTGGCGCAGGCGCTGGGCGTGCCCTTCGTCGACCTCGACGACCTGTACTGGGAACCCGGCTGGCGCGCCGTGAGCCACGACGAACTGGCGCGGCGTGTGGCGCACGCTGCGGCGGGGTCTCACGGGGGAGCCTTGCTGCAATGGCAACCGCGAGTCGCTGCTGCGCTTGTTCCACCACGATGGCGTGCTGCGCTACCTATTGCAAACCTGGCGCGCCCGCCACGCGCGCCAGTTGGTGCTGGCGGATGATCCTTCACTGGCCCACGCCCGCGTGCTGCGCTTCGAGCACAGCCCCTCGGTCGCGCAGGTGCAGGCCCTCCTCGACGCCGGCCCCTGACCGGCCTGCCCCCAAACCCCCAACCCCGTGTCGACATGAACCACTTCCAACCGGGCCGCCGGGCATTAGGCCGCTGCAGACCCGGCCGCTGACGGCGGCAGCGATGGCGCCCTTCGGTTCGTTGATCGAGCCGGCCGCGTCGGGCGCGGCTGTCAACGGCGGCACATCGATCCGGCACGAGGCCGTGTCCTCGCTGAACCTGCAGCACGAGGGGGGCCGCGCGGTGCTGGCGGTCTACGCAGCGCGCGCGCGGGCCCTGCCCTTGCAGGCACGGGTGCTGGAGCGCCACCGGCTGTCGGACCAGGTGTTCCTGCCGCTGGGCGGCGCCCGACGCTGCGTGCTGCTGCTCGCGCCGGCTGCGATCGAAAAGCCCCGCGCTGAGGACTGCGTGGCCCTGCTCAGCGACGGCCAGCAGGGCATGCGCATCGCCGCGGGCACCTGGCACCACGGCCTGCTGGCGCTGGACGACGGGCCCTGGGCGGTGCTGGAACGCCGCGCCGCGGCGCTGGATTGCGACGAGGCCACGCTGGACATGCCGGTGCTGCTGGCGCTGTAGGCGCGCGCGCCGATTGGCGCTCAGCGGAAGTCGCGGCTGCGGCTGTCCAGGCCTTGCAGCAGCGCCGAGTGGTCCACCAGCTTGCGTGCTACCAGGTGGCGCACCTCGCCGCCTTGCTGGCTGCTGCACTGCCAGACGCCATACACCGTCAGCAGCGTGGCGGCCAGCAGCGGCCGGCGCTGCGCCTCCACCTCGCGCGGCCACACGATGACGTTGACGGAGCCGGTTTCGTCTTCCAGCGTCACGAAGACCACGCCCTTGGCGGTTTCGGGCCGCTGGCGGTGCGTGACGATGCCGCTGGCGCGCGCCAGCCGGCCATCGGGGAAGTGCTTCAACACGTTCGCCGGCAGCACCTTGAAGGCCGCGAGCTGCGGGCGCAGCAGCGCCAGCGGGTGCTGCGTGAGGCTCAGGCCCGTGGCGCGGTAGTCGGCCAGCACGGTGTCGGCCGCGCCCGGTGCGGCCAGCGTGGGCGCGGGCTCGGCCGTGCGGGTGCGCGCCAGCATGGGCGTGGCGCGGGTGTCCACGCCGGCCACGGCCCAGGCGGCCTCGTGGCGATGGCCCGCGAGCGCCACCAGCGCATTGGCCTCGGCCAGCAGGCGCAGGTGGTGGGCATCGAGCTGCGCGCGGCGGGCCAGGTCTTCGGCGTCGGCAAACGGCGCCTGGGCACGCGCGGCCACCAGGCGCGCCGCGGCCTCGTCGCTGAAGCCGGCGATGCGGCTGAAGCCCAGGCGCACGGGGTGCAGCGAGGCTGGGTGCTCGGCGGCCTCGAGCGTGGTTTCGGCCGCGCTCGCCACCACGCACACCGGCCGCACCTGCACGCCGTGCTCGCGTGCATCGCGCACCAGCTGTGCCGGCGCGTAAAAGCCCATCGGCTGCGAGTTGAGCAGTGCCGCCAGGAACGCATCGGGGTGATGGCACTTCAGCCACGCGCTGGCGTACACCAGCAGCGCAAAACTCGCGGCGTGGCTCTCGGGGAAGCCGTATTCGCCGAAGCCCTCGATCTGCTTGAAGATGCGCTCGGCGTACTCGGGCTCGTAGCCCTTGGCCACCATGCGGCCCACCAGCCGCTCGTGAAACGGGCCGAGGCCGCCCTTGCGCTTCCAGGCGGCCATGGCGCGGCGCAGCTGGTCGGCCTCGCCGGGGGTGAAGTCGGCGGCCAGCATGGCCAGCTGCATCACCTGCTCCTGGAAGATGGGCACGCCGAGCGTGCGCTCGAGCGCCTGGCGCACCTCGTCGCTGGGGTACTCGACCGGCTCCTCGCCGTTGCGGCGGCGCAGGTAGGGGTGGACCATGCCGCCCTGGATGGGGCCGGGCCGCACGATGGCGACCTCGATCACGAGGTCGTAGAAGCAGCGCGGCTGCAGGCGCGGCAGCATGCTCATCTGCGCGCGGCTCTCCACCTGGAAGGTGCCGACGCTGTCGCCGCGCGAGAGCATGTCGTAGGTCTGCGCGCACTCGGCCGGCACCTGGTGCAGCTCCATCGGCGTGCCCTGCTTCGCACCCACCATCACCAGCGCGCGGCGGATGGCGCTCAGCATGCCCAGGGCCAGGATGTCGACCTTGAGCAGGCCGAGCGTGTCGAGGTCGTCCTTGTCCCACTGGATGACGCTGCGGCCTTCCATCGCAGCGTTTTCCACCGGCACGAGCTCGGCCAGGTCGTCACGCGCAATGACGAATCCGCCCGGGTGCTGGCTCAGGTGGCGCGGGAAGCCGATCAATTCGTGCGTCAGCGTCATCCAGTGGCGCACGAGCGCGGAGTCGGGGTCGAAGCCGTTTTCGCGCAGGCGCTCGGGGTTGATGTGGCGACCGTCGAACCAGTGCTGGCTCTTGCTGAGCGCTTCGATGCGCGCGAGGTCGATGCCCAGGGCACGCCCCACGTCGCGCAGCGCGCTGCGCGGGCGGTAGCTGATGACGACACCCGTGAGCGCGGCGCGGTGGCGGCCGTACTTGCGGTAGATGTACTGGATGACCTCTTCGCGGCGCTGGTGTTCGAAGTCGATGTCGATGTCGGGCGGTTCGTTGCGCTCTTCGCTGATGAAGCGCTCGAACAGCAGCGTGGTGCGGGCCGGGTCGACCGCGGTGACGCCCAGGCAATAGCACACGGCCGAATTGGCGGCGCTGCCGCGGCCCTGGCACAGGATGCCCTGGCTGCGCGCCCACTGCACGATGTCGGCCACCGTCAGGAAGTAGGGCTCGTAGCGCAGGCGGCCGATGAGCGCGAGCTCGTGCTCGATCATCGCGCGCACGGCTGGCGGCTCGCCGGCCGGGAAGCGGCTCTTCAGGCCGTCTTCCGTCAGCTGGCGCAGCCAGCTCGTGGGCGTGTGGCCGGCGGGTGTGATCTCGCGCGGGTACTCGTACTTGAGCTCACCCAGGCTGAAGGCGCAAGTGCCGGCGATGGCCAACGTGGCCTCGAGCCATTCGGGGTGGAACAGCTGCGCCAGGCGCGCCCGCGAGCGCAGGTGCGCCTCGGCATTGGCCTGCAGCGCCAGCCCCGCGCCGGCCACCGTGGTGCCCAGGCGCGTGGCGGTGAGCACGTCGAGCAGCGCCTTGCGCGAGCGGCGGTGCAGGCACACGCCCCCCGTGGCCACCAGCGGCAGCCCGGTGGCCTGGGCCACGCGCTGCAGCAGTTGCAGCGCGGCCAGGTCCTGCGCGCCGTGGCGGCGCTGCACGGCGAGGGCGGCGCGCTCGGTGCCGAACCACGTTTTGAGCCACATCGCGTGGTCGAACAGGGTTTCGAAGCCCTGGCCCGGCTCGGGCACGAGCAGCGCAAAGCAGCCTGGCAGGCCGGCGAGCATCGGCACCTTCGCGATGCGGCCTTCGACGTCGGCGCGTGTGGCCACGTATTGGCCCTTGGCGGCACGGCGGCGCGCCAGCGTGATCCACTGCACCAGGTTGCCATAGCCGCGGCGCGACTGCGCCAGCAGCACCAGGCGCGGCTCGGCCTGGCGCACGGCCTCGGCGGCCCGCGCCAGGCCCGACGGTGGCGACGGCTCGGGCGGCGGTGGCGCCGCCGCGTCGACGCGGGCGCGGTCGGCCTGCACATGCCGTGCGGCGGCCGCCACCACGGCCTGCACGGCGGCCTGGGCGGCATCGATGGCCGGCGGCAGTGCAGACGGTGGTGGCGGAGGCGACGAAACCGGCGCGCCTGGCGCAGCCTGGGTACTCGGCACGGGTAGCTTGCCAGGCGCCGCCGCGTGCGACAGCTGCATCTCGCAGCCGATGATGAGCCGCATCTTCAGGCGCTCGGCCTCGGCGTGGGCGCGCACGGCGCCGGCCAGCGAGCAATCGTCGGTGATCGCCAGCGCGCCATAGCCCAGCGCCTGCGCCCGCGCGACCAGTTCCTCGGGGTGCGAGGCGCCGCTCAGGAAGCTGAAGTTGCTGCGGCAGCGAAGCTCGGCGTAGGCCTGTAGCGCGTGACGAGGGCGGCGGGGGTCTTCGGCAGGCACGGCAGGCGCTCTTCGGGGGCAGGCTCGCTGGCGGTGCGGACGGTGGCGGCCGGCCGCCCGGCGGGGTAGCGCTCGGCCTCGGCCGGCAGCGGCGCCGTGAAGCCCGGCGCGGCCGGCATAGGCCCCATGCTGTCGAGCGGGCTGCGCACTGCGCCGCCGCCCAGGCGCAGCACATGCGTGTAGATCATCGTCGTGCTCACATCGGTGTGACCGAGCAGTTCTTGCACGGTGCGGATGTCATAGCCCGACTGCAGCAGGTGGGTGGCGAACGAATGGCGCAGCGTGTGCGGCGAGGCCGGCTTGGGGATGGCCGTGGCCTGCAGCGCGGTCTTGAAGGCGCGCTGGAAGCTGCCCTCGAGCAGGTGGTGCCGGCGCCGCAGGCCGGTGCGCGGATCGTCGGTGAGCTGGCCGTGCGGGAAGACCCAATGCCATGTCCAGGAATCGGCGGCACGCGGGTACTTGCGGGCCAGCGCCTGTGGCAGGTGCACGCCGGCCAAGCCCGCGGCACGATCGGCCTGCCAGACGGCCTTGGCGCGTTCGAGTTGCTCGCGCAGCGGCGCCTCGAGCGCGGCCGGCAGCATCACGACGCGGTCCTTGAAACCCTTGGCCTCGCGCACGATGACGGCGCGGCGGTCGAAGTCGATGTCCTTCACGCGCAGGCGCAGGCCTTCGAGCAGGCGCATGCCGGTGCCGTAGAGCAGCCGCGCGACCACGCCGTAGGGTGCCTGCTGCGGACTGGCGGGCAACTCATCCAGCGCGGCCAGCAACTGCTGCACCTCCGCCATCGACAGCACCACGGGCAAGCGGCGCTGGCTGCGTGGACGGCCGATCTCCTCGATCCACGGCACCGGCTGGCGCAACACCTTCTGGTAGAGAAAAAGCAGTGCCGACAAGGCCTGGCGGTGCGTGCCGGGCGCGGCCTCACGTTCATTGGCCAGCCAGGTGAGGAAGGCCTGGATCTCGGGCCCGGCGAGTTCGGACGGATGGCGCAGTCCGTGATAGCGGATGAAGGCGCGCACCCAGTGCACATAGGCCTCCTCGGTGCGGATGCTGTAGTGCAAGAGCCGGATGTGCTGGCGCAGCAGGTCGAGCAGGCGAGGTGGCGGGGCGTGATGAGGAGTGGGCATCGCGTGACCTTCGACGGGTGCGGTGTCTTCGAAAGCGGCTTCCGAACAGCCAACCAACGCCCTGGGTGCGAGGGGCATCCCTTCAACTCAGGCGGCGTCGGAAGTACTGGATGGATATCCAGCATATCGCAGGGCCCGCGGCGGGTAAAGACCACCCACGCCACTGGCGCGAATTCCTCTATCGCTTTCGGGTGTGTGATCAGGTGCCGGTCGCGGAAGCACCCCAGCGCCAGGGCGAGGCGCGCTCGGCCGCGTCGCGCCGGCGGAACTCGCCTGGCGACACGCCCACGGCCCGCTTGAAGGCCTTCGAGAAACCGAAGGCGTCTTGGTAGCCGACGGCGCGCGCCACCTCGTCGAGCTTGCGCCGCGGCTCGCCCAGCAGCTGCATGGCCTTCTGCAGGCGCAGCGTGCGCAGGTGCGCCAGGGGCGTCTCGCCCATCGCATCGCGGAACTTCTCGGCCAGCGCCGTGCGCGACAGACCGGCCTCCTGCGCCAGCAGCTCCAGCGTCCAGGGCCGCGCCACGTCGGCCTGCAGCAGCGCCACGGCGCGGTGGATGGCCGCGTCGCGCACGGCATGGCTCCAGCCGCTGCCGCCGCCACCGCGCCGCAGCACAAGCTCGCGCAGCAGCTGCACGAACAACACGTCGAGCAGGCCGTGCACCAGCACGTCGCTGCCCAGCGAGGCGGCGCCGTCGCGTGCGCGGCCGGCTTCGTCGGCCAGCATCGAGGCCGCCAGCGCCAGCGGGCCCAGCCGCGGCATCTCGGCCGCGGTGAGCACGAACCAGTCGGGCAGCTCGCCAAACAGCGGATGCAGTGGCGTGTGCCACAGCTGGTAGGCGCCGCTGATGACCGAGGCCGCCTCGGGCCCGACGCCACCCGGGGCCGCCGCGCCGCCCCAGGTGCCGGTGACAGGCTGCGGCTGCAGGCCGTGCAGCTGCGGCACCGTGGCCAGCACATGCACGCAGCCACGCGCCATGAAGGCGATGTCGCCGGCCGCCAGTGCCAGCGGCTCGGCCGCGCCCGGCGCATGCACCCACACCCGACCTTGCGTGACGACATGGAAACCCATACTGCGTTCGCAGGGAAAGCGCAGCGCCGTGGCCGCGGGCAGGTGGCGCAGATCGAGCAGCCGGCGCTGCAGGCCGGCTTGCTGGAGAACGTCGCTCAGAAGATCCATCCGCGGATTGTCACTCATGTCGATCAGGAAGTACGAATGGACATGAATAATGAACTTCAAGCCATTCCTGGTACGGATATCCATCTTTATCGTCCATCCAACGACAACCCCTGAAGAAGGAACTCCACATGACCACCACCCTCATCGTCGGCGCCAGCGGCACCGTGGGCAGCGAGCTCGCCACCCGCCTGGCCGCCGCCGGCCACAGCGTGCGCCGCGCCACCAGCCGCGCGCCCGCCGCGCCCGACCAGGTGCAGCTCGACCTCGTCACCCACCAAGGCCTGAAGCACGCCCTCGAGGGCGTCGACCGCGCCTTCCTGCTGACCCCGCCCGGCCATGCGAACCAGCACGAGCTGCTCGGCCCGCTGATCGAGCAGGCGCGCACGCAAGGCCTCGACAAGCTGGTGCTGATGTCGGCCATGGGCGCCAACGCCGACCCGAGCGCCCCGCTGCGCCGCGCCGAGCTGCAGCTTGAAGCCAGCGGCGTGCCGTTCAACGTGATCCGGCCGAACTGGTTCATGCAGAACTTCCACACCTACTGGCTGGCCGGCATCCGCGACGCCGCCACGATCTTCCTGCCCACCGGCAGTGCCAAAGGCAGCTTCATCGACGCCCGCGACATCGCCGCCGTGGCCGCGGTGCTGCTGAGCAGCCATGCCCACGACGGCGCCGACTTCGATCTCACCGGCGGCCGCGCCCTCGACCACGACGAGGTGGCCGCGATCCTGTCCAAGGCCGCCGGCCGCACCATCCGCTACCAGGACATCCCGCCCGAGGCCATGCTGCAAGCCCTGGTCGGCACAGGCCTGCCGCAGCCCTATGCCGAGTTCCTGAACCTCATCCTCGGCTACTTCAAGGCCGGCTACTCGGAGCGCACCACCGACGCCGTGCAGCGCATCACCGGCCACGCGCCGATCGCCTTCGAGCGCTACGCCGAAGAGCACCGCGCGCACTGGCAGGTCTGAGGCCTGCGCCGCCGGCGGCGACAGAGTCGGCAGGTGCCCGACACCCTCGAGAACCTGCCGACCCTGCCGCCGGCCGCCTTTCGCGCGCTGCTCGACGCCACGCCTGAGCCGGAAAGGTCTACGCTCCGCTTGGGCACCCGCTTCGGTGCTGGAGGAGTGGGCATGGACCTCGGCATCTTTTCCCTGAGTCTGGCGGTGAAGGACATCGCGGCCTCGAAGGCCTTCTACGAGAAGCTCGGCTTCAGCACGCTTGGCGGCGACATCGCGCAGAACTGGCTGATCCTGAAGAACGGCGCTACCGTCATCGGCCTGTTCCAGGGCATGTTCGAGAAGAACATGCTCACCTTCAACCCGGGCTGGGACGCGGCGGCGCAGAACGTCGACCCGTTCACCGACGTGCGGCAGCTGCAGGCGATGCTCACAGCGGCCGGCGTCGCGCTCGACAGCAAGGTCGACCCGGCTGCAGCCAGCGGGCCGGGCTTTTTCACGATCACCGACCCGGACGGCAATCCGATCCTCGTGGATCAGCATCGATAGACACCCGGAGCGACCGGCACGCCGCGCTGGATGGCGTGCACAGGCAATGCCACTGGAGCGGTTTCGGTGCATACCCGCGCCTGCAAACGGGAGGGGGGTCGACTACCTCCTGGGAAAGGCCCACTGACGTGCAACACGACGCCATCACCACCGCAGAGCCCTGGCAAGGCGCTCAGGTCGCCGGCCGGCGGCAGTCGGTCTCCGGGTTCTCACGCGGCGAGCTGGTGCGCGCGCTGGCGCCCTTTGCCAAGCCCGACACCGCCGTGGGACTGCGGCTGCTGGTCGTGGACCTGGTGGTGCTGGGCGCCGCCTGGGGCCTGGTGCTGTGGGCCGACAACCTGGTGGTGCGCCTGCTGTGCGCGGTACTGGTGGGCTTCAAGATCGGCGCGATGTACACCCTGGCGCACGACGCGGTCCACAGCACGCTGGTGATCTCGCCACGGCTGAACCGGGCCATCAGCGTGTTCTGTTATGCCTTCACGATGCACAACTATCGCATCCGCCAATACGACCACCTGCTGTTGGGCCACCACCCCCACCTCTGCGGCCCGCAGCACGACGCCTACCGGCCGATGAGCCCGCAGGACTACGCCGCCGCAACGCCTCTGCGCCAGTGGTGGGAACGTTTCCAGCGCTCACCCAACGGCTTGTCTTTCTTCTTCTACGGCGTGGCCGAACGCTGGTGGCGCTGCGAGTTCTTCCCGCCGAAGGACATGCCCGCCGAACACAAGGCCGAAGCGCGCGTTCTGCAAGCCGTGGTGGTGGGCTGGTTGCTGGCCCTGACGGCCGTGGCGGGGTGGTCCGCCAGCGCCCAGGGCAGGCCGTTCTGGCTGGAATGGGCTCTGGTGGTGGGGGTGCCCATCTTTGTGTTCCAGTCGCTGCAGGCGATGGTGCTGTATGTGCAGCACACGCACCCTGACATTCCCTGGTTCGGCCCTGGCGACCCTTTGCGCCAGCGCTTCGGGCCCGAGTCGCTGACGGTGCACATCCAGGCGCCACGGGTCCTTGGCGCGGGCTCGCACGACATCCTCGAGCACCCCGCGCACCATGTCATTCCGGCCATCCCCTGCTATCGCCTGTTTGAAGCGCAGAGCCAGCTCAACCAGATCCTGGGCGACAAGGCCTTGCGCACGCACCTGTTTGCGCTGCGGCGCCTGGTGCAGGTGATGCGCGGCTGCAAGCTGTACGACTACGAGCGCCACTGCTGGACAGACTTCAGCGGCCGCGTCACCTCGTTCACCGCCGCCGCTCGCCTGCGGCGTGAACCGGGTGCGCAAGGCACGGCGCCGGCCGGCGACGGCGACAAGAACCTCACCCGACCCGAGGCCACGCCCGCCTAAGCGCGCCCGGCCAACAGGGCGGCCACCCGCTCGCGCAGCCCGCCCGGCGTCACGTCGCCTGGGGGCAGGGCCAACGCCACGTCCAGCGTCACGCGGCTGAAGAGGCCGCGGCGGAACGGTCGGCGCATCGCCCCGCCGCCTTCGACGCGCGAGAAGAAGCTGCCCCACAGGTTGCCCAGCGCCATCGGCACCACCGGCACCGGGTGGGTCTGCAGGATCTTCATGAAGCCGCCCTTGAACTCGGCCAGCTGGCCGTCGCGCGTGAGCCCGCCCTCCGGAAAGATGGCCAGCAGGTCACCCTCATCAAGCACACGCCGCGCCTCGGCGAAAGCCCGTTCGTAGGCCGCGGGGTCGTCTTTCGGCGGCGCCACCGGGATGGCCTTGGCCAGGCGGAATACCGTGCCCATCACCGGCGTGGCAAAGATGCGGTGATCCATGATGAAGCGGATGGGCCGCGGGCTCGCCGCCATCAGCAGTACGGCGTCGACATAGCTCACGTGGTTGCACACCAGCACCGCGGCGCCCTGCGTCGGGATGTGTTCGTCGCCGCGCACCTTGAAGCGGTACACGCCGTGCGTCAGCAGCCAGGCCAGGAAGCGCAGCAGGTACTCGGGCACGAGCAGGAAGATGTAGCCCGCCACCACC
>JBIJAP010000442.1:0-3161 GCA_044345715.1 Rubrivivax sp. | reverse complement strand
CGACACGGCCCGCAGGTCGTGCCCCACTGCCAGCGACGGCCCGGCCGCCCCCAGCCGCAGGGCCGTGTAGGCCACCGGGATGACCTCGCCACCCGGCGTGGTGGGCACAAGGTTCACCTCGCGCCGGCGCGCCACGCCCGAAGCAGCGGCGTCGGCCAGCAGTGACTCGATCTTGTGCCGCGTCTCCACGGCCACGGTGTCGACCATCGGCCGCCCGACCCAGCCCGCACTGGCATCGGCCAGGCTGCGCGCGTCGTTGTAGGCGATGGCGGTGATGACGCCCTGGTCATCGAGCACCAGGGCAATGTCGCAGGCCAGGCTCGCGAAGGCGCGCGCGAGGTGCGGCGCGTACTGCGCCAGCACCGCGAGTTCGGTGAGCTCGGCCTTCGAGGAGGTCATGGTCGGAGCGCCGGTTTGGTGGCGCGGAATCAGGGCGGCGGGGCTGGACAACGGGGCTTCAGGCTCGCACCAGCCCGAGCAGGTGGGCCAGATCCTTGAAGAAGATGCGCACCTGCTGCATCGGCTTCTTGCGCGTGAGTTTCTTGTTCATGTACGACTCAAAGGTCATCTGCTGCACGTCCTTGTCGCGACAGATGCTGACGAAGCGCTCGCGGCGCTTGTCGTTCACGTACCAGAAGCGCTGCATCATGCCCAGCACCCAGAACACCATGCCGTGTTCGCGCATGAAGCGCTTGCGCGCCAGCTTCAGCGCGCTGGCCTGACCGGTGCGCAGGAACTCGGCCGCAGCTTCGCCGGCGAGGCGGCCGCCGGCCATGGCGTAGTAGATGCCTTCGCCCGAGGCCGGCGCCACGACGCCCGCGGCATCACCGGCCAGCACCACGTCGCGGCCGTTGTCCCAGCGCGGCAGCGGCTTCATCGGGATCGGCGCGCCCTCGCGGCGCAGCGTGGTGGCGTGCTGCAGGCCGCTGGCCTCGCGCAGCTTGCCGGTGGCGTTGCGCAGCGAGAAGCCCTTGTCGGCGCTGCCGGTGCCGATGGACAGGGTGTCGCCGTGCGGGAACACCCAGCCGTAGAAGTCGGGCGAGATCTCGCCGCGGTAGACCACGTCGCAGCGGCTCGGGTCGTAGCCGGCCGGCGGCTCGGCCGGACGGGCAACGATCTCGTGGTACGCGAACACATAGTGCGTGCGCTCGGCACCGGGCACGCTCTGGCGCGCGACTTCGCTGCGCGCACCGTCGGCGCCGATGACGCAGCGCGCCCGCACCTGCGCCTTGGCCGGCGGCTGCGGGCCGCGTTCGCTGCCCGGGCGGGCATCGGTCTCGAAGTGCACGACGGCCGTGCCGTCGGCGTCGCGCCCCAGTTCGGTGAAACGGCCGCGGCGGCGAACGGCGCCGGCTTGGGCGGCCCGTTCACGCAGCCACTCGTCGAACACGTCACGGTCGACCATGCCGACGAAGCCGCCTTCGATGTGCATGTCCACCTTCTTGTCCGTCGGCGACACCATGCGCGCGCAACGTGCCTTGGCCACCAGCAGGTGATCGGGGATCTCGAAGTCCTTGATCAGCCGCGGCGGGATCGCGCCACCGCAGGGCTTGGTGCGGCCGGCACGGTCGAGCAGCAGCACGCTCAGGCCCTGGCGGGCCAGGTCATGGGCTGCCGTGGCGCCAGATGGCCCCCCGCCAACGACGACGGCGTCGTAGGTGTGCGATGCATTCATGCGGTTTCTCCTGCACGCGGCACGCCGCGCGGTGGTGGTTCGGCAACAGGGTGGGCCACGGGCGGCGCAGGCGCGCGCGCCGGCAAGGCGATGCGCAGCGCGAGCAGCGCGGCGGCGACAAAAAGAACCGCTTCGACGGCAAACACGAGCCCGTAGGCAGCGACCTGCGAATCGAGCGCCCAGCGGGCCAGATCGCTGGCCGCGGTGCCGGCCACACCGCCCACCGCGAAGCCGACCGCCTGCGCAGCGCCCCACAGGCCCATGCGCGTGCCTTCCCGCGCGGCGCGGCCGTGGCCGGCGAGCGCCATCATCGAGCCGATGGCGGCGATCGAGAACGCGCCGTTGGCCACGCCCAGCACAAAGACGTTGGCGCGCAAGGGCCACTCCGGGCCGACAACGGCACCGATCACCAGGCCCATGAGCGCCAGCGCCGAGGCCACGCAGCCGCCGACGATCCAGTGGCGCAAGGCGCCCAGCGACACACCCGCCACCTGGCGCCCGGCCATCGCCGCCAGCAGCATGCCGGCCAGCGTGCCGCCGTGCTGCAGGCCCGAGAGCTGCGTGCTCTCGCCCGGCGTGAAGCCGAAGCGGAAGCCCGCGAAGGGCTCGAGGATGAGGTCTTGCGCGCTGTAGGCGAGCATCGACACCAGCACGAAGATCGTGAAGCGGCGCGCGTCGGGCTCGAGCCACACCTCGCGCAGCGCGGCGCGGAAATCGGTGCGGCCGGTGGTCTGTGCCGTCAGCCGTTCGGCGCGGCGCTCGATGCCCGCAATGGCCACCAGCGCCAGCAGCAGCGCCGAGGCCGACACCACGCCCGACACCCACACCAGGCGCGCCGGCGAGAACGGGTCGAGGAAGTGGCCGGCCACGCCGGCGCAGCCGGCCAGGCCGACGATCATCATCACCCACACCAGCGTGGCCGCGCCGGCTCGGCGTTCGGCCGGCACCCGCGTGGCCAGCAGCACCAGCACCGAGGTGCCGGTGGCCGAGACACCCAGGCCCACGAGCGCATAGCTGAAGGCCGCCAGCGCGATGCCCGCCACGGGCGCCGTGGCCGCCCAGGCCGTGCCCATCGCGGCACCGAATCCGCCGAGGGCCAGCACGACCATGCCGCCGATGATCCACGGCGTGCGCAGCCCGCCGCGGTCGGAACCGAAACCCATGCGCGGGCGGGTGAGCTGCACCACGTAGTGCAGCGCCACCATCAGCCCGGGCACCAGGGCCGCCAGTTGCAGCTCGACCACCATCACGCGGTTGAGCGTGGACGTGGTGAGCACGACGATGGCGCCCAGCGCCAGCTGCACCAGACCCATGCGGAAGATGGAAAACCAGCTCATCGCGGCACTCCGAGGCGCAACCGGCCGCGCGTCATGCCAGGCCCCGCAAGGCGAAGGCACTGACCAGCATGCCGATGACGAACAGCGTGACGCCCAGGCCGCTGAACCAGATCGCCCGTTCCACCGGCGCGGCGATGAAGCGGCGCGCC
>JBIJAP010000441.1:0-3178 GCA_044345715.1 Rubrivivax sp. | reverse complement strand
ACCTGATCATCTTCGGGGGTGTGTTCACGGTGCAGTGGGGCGTCGGCCTGATGGTCGACGGGCTGCAGGCGGCCGGCCTCGGCGAGGTCGATGCGTTCAGGGGCGCGATGGCGGTGCTGGGCGGCTTCAGCCTGGCGTCGTACCTGTGGTTCCTGCTGCGCATGCGCCGGCTCGCGACCGATGCGGATAATGCGCGGTGAACGCACCATGGCCCAGATCGTCATCGTCGCCCACGCGCCGCTTGCAAGTTCGCTGCAGGCGGTGGCGCAGCATGTCTACCCCGATGCCGGGCAGCGCCTGACGGCGGTCGACGTGCCGGCCGGCGCCGGCCTCGACGATGTCGAACGGGCTGTGCGCTCGGCGCTGGCCCCGATGCTCAAGCGCGGCGACGAAGTGCTGCTGCTGGTCGACGTATTCGGCGCGACGCCCTGCAACGCCGCGCTGGCGGCCGTCGACGGACCGCGCGCGCGCATCGTGGCCGGGGTCAACGTGCCGATGCTGTGGCGCACGCTCTGCTACGCCTCGATGCCGCTGGACGACCTGGTGGCCCGCGCCGTGGCAGGGGCGAGCCAGGGTGTTATGCACGTTGCTGTACCGCGCCGACAGAACCAGGCGCCCTTGGCCTCATCCCATGATCCAGTCCAGCATCACCATCAGCAATAAGCTCGGCTTGCACGCGCGGGCCTCGGCCAAGCTGACGAAGCTGGCCGGCGGCTTCAAGAGCGACATCCACTTGGCGCGCAACGGCCGCCGTGTCAACGCCAAGAGCATCATGGGCGTGATGATGCTGGCCGCGGGCATGGGAGCCACTGTTGACATCGACGTGGAGGGCCCGGATGAGGTCGAGGCCATGGCCGCGCTGCGCGCGCTGATCGACAGCCGTTTCGGCGAAGGGGAGTAGACCCATGGTGATCGGCGGGCGGCGATGAGCATCCAGATCTTCGGTCTGCCCGTCTCCCGCGGGGTCGCCATCGGGCGCGCGGTGCTGATCGCGTCGAGCCGCGTCGATGTCGAGCATTACTTCGTGGCGGCCGACCAGGTCGAGCACGAGATCAGCCGGCTGCGCGTGGCGCGCGACCATGTCGCCGACGAGATCTCCACCCTCAAGGACGACCTGCCCGCCGAGGCACCGCCCGAGCTGGCGGCGCTGCTCGACGTGCATCTGATGCTGCTGCACGACGACACGCTGAGCGACGCGACCAAGCTGTGGATCGAGGAGCGGCACTACAACGCCGAATGGGCGCTGTCGGCGCAGCTGGAAGTGCTGGCGCGGCAGTTCGACGAGATGGAAGACGACTACCTGCGCGAGCGCAAGGCCGACATCGAGCAGGTGGTCGAACGACTGCTGCGCCAGATGGTCAGCACGGGGCGAAGCAAGTCGACGCCTGCACTGGGCGGCGCGAGCGATCGCGGGGGATCCGATCCGCTGGTGCTGGTGGCCAGCGACGTGGCGCCCGCCGACATGCTGCAGTTCAAGCGCAGCGTCTTCATGGGCTTCGTCACCGACGTCGGCGGACGGACCTCGCACACCGCCATCGTGGCGCGCAGCATGGACATCCCGGCGGTGGTGGGGGCGCGCGAGGCCAGCCGGCTGATCCGCCAGGACGACTGGGTGGTCATCGACGGCGATGCGGGCGTCGTCGTGGTGGATCCGTCGCCGATCGTGCTGGAGGAGTACCGATTCCGCCAGCGCCAGAGCGAGCTTGAGCGGGCCCGCCTCGATCGGCTGCGCCATACGCCCGCGGTGACGCTCGACGGCCACGCCATCGAGCTTCTGGCCAACATCGAACTGCCGGGCGATGCGCCGGCCGCGATGGAGGCTGGCGCCGTGGGCGTGGGGCTCTTCCGCAGCGAATTCCTGTTCCTCAATCGCGGCGGCAACCTGCCTGGCGAAGAGGAGCAGTACGAGGCCTACAAGGAAGCCGTGCTGGCCATGCGCGGCCTGCCGGTCACGGTGCGCACGGTCGACGTGGGCGCCGACAAGCCGCTGGAGCCGATGAGTTCGCAGGAGTTGCGTCACGAGCACGGGCTCAATCCGGCACTGGGCCTGCGTGCCATCCGCTGGAGCCTCTCGGAGCCGGGCATGTTCCGCCAGCAGCTGCGCGCCATCCTCCGGGCCAGCGCACATGGCAAGGTGCGCATCCTCATTCCAATGGTGGCCCACCTTGGCGAGGTCAAGCTGATCCACGAAGCGCTGGCCCGTGCCCGCGCGCAGCTCGACGAGGCCGGGCACGCGTACACGCGGGTGGAAGTCGGCGCCATGGTGGAGGTGCCAGCCGCGGCGGTCATGATCGACCGCTTTCTGCGCCACTTCGACTTCGTGTCGGTCGGCACCAACGACCTGATTCAGTACACCCTGGCGATCGACCGAGCCGACGAGGCGGTGTCGCACCTGTACGACTCCTGGCATCCCGCCGTGCTGGGCCTCCTCAACCGCACCATCGAGGAGTCGCGCCGCGCGGGCAAGCCCGTCAGCGTGTGCGGCGAGATGGCCGGCGATGTGGCGTTCACCGAATTGCTGCTGGCGATGGGCCTGCGCAGCTTCTCGATGCATCCGGCTCGCATCGCGGCAGTCAAGCAACGGGTGCTGCGCGCCGACACAAGGCTGCTGTCGCCGAAGCTGAAGGCTGCACTCGAGAGCGACGACCCCGCGCAGGCCTGGGCCCCGCATTCGTTGCACGGCTGAAGAAAAATCGATGACAGGCACTTGACGACTGCAGCGCATGCCGTGCTATAGTCGTGGGCTGTGCTGATGTTGCTGCAGACGGCTACCCGGCCCGACGCAGCAAGCCAAGACGGACAACAAGCAGAGCAAGCAATAACCGAGTGCTTGACAGGGGAAAGGAAAAAAGTTAAATTCTCGGTCTTCGCTGATCGGTGATCGGCGGCGCGGCAAGGCAACAAACCGCGAAGTTCTTTAACAATCAACAGCCGATAAGCGTGGGCGTTTGAAGGCGCGTACCAACAGAGTCAGTCGATTCGTCGACCGGCTCGTGGTCGCAAGACCTTAAACGCTCATGGAAATAGAAGTGAAGTTCACTTCGATTCCTTAGAGCAAATTCAAGATCGAACTGAAGAGTTTGATCCTGGCTCAGATTGAACGCTGGCGGCATGCCTTACACATGCAAGTCGAACGGTAACGCGGGGCAACCTGGCGACGAGTGGCGAACGGGTGAGT
>JBIJAP010000439.1:0-3182 GCA_044345715.1 Rubrivivax sp. | reverse complement strand
CACAATGCGCCATGGCCGACGACACCGCCGCCCCTCTCGACAGCCCGCTGGCCCGCGTTCGTGTGCACCTCGGGCCCGAGCTGATGCTGGGCCCGGGCAAGGCCGAGCTGCTGGAGGGCATCGCCGCCACCGGCAGCATCGCCGAGGCCGGCCGGCGCATGGGCATGAGCTACCAGCGCGCGTGGTCGCTGGTGAAGACGCTGAACGCCGGTTTCGCCAAGCCGCTGGTGGAGCGCCAGCGCGGCGGCAGCGGCGGCGGCGGTGCGCAGCTCACCACCAACGGCGAGCAGGTGCTGCGCATCTACCGCGCCATCGAGCGCGATTGCCAGCGCGCGGTGGACAAGCGCGCGGCGGCGCTGGCGGGGTTGCGGGGCGGGGGATGACCGGCGCAGACCTGGCCTTGTCGGCCAGGCCGCAGACCGAGGCCCTACCAGCGCTTGGCGCAAGGCCTGCAGTTCCGTGACACCCTGCGCCGGCAGCACCTCGGATGCGGGCCGAAGGACCGTATCCTGCGCGCCATGCTCTACCGTGCGTGCCCCAAATGCCACCACCAGCCGCTGCCGACCGAGCAGGCCCTACCGGCACAGTGTCCCGCTTGCGGACTGGTGCTGGCCAAGTACCAGGCCCGAGGGGCTGGCCGCGTGGAGCGTGGTGCCGCCACGCCGCACGCGGCCAATCGGGTCGTCGGTGGCACGCGCACGGCCGGCGAGCAAACACCCTCGCCAGGCGAGCCGCGCGTCTCGTCGCTGGTCTGGCATGCCCGACTGGCGCTGCTGCTGGCCTTCGCGCTATGGACCTGCTTCATCTGGCGCGACGTGGATCTGGTGGACGGCAAGAGCGGCAGCCATGTGCTGCACCTCATCCTGCTGCCCTTCCACGAGGCCGGGCACTATCTGCTGTTCCCCTGGTTCGGCGAGTTCATGATGATCCTGGGCGGCACGCTGGGGCAGCATCTGCTGCCGCTGGTGGCGGGAGCGCACTTCCTGTGGTGGCAGCGCGATGTATTCGCCGTCGCGCTGGCACTCTGGCTGTTGGGTTGTTCGCTCGTCGACATGAGCGTCTACATGTACGACGCGCTGGAGCCGCAGCTGACGCTGCTGGACGGCATGACAGGCCGCGAGAGCGGCGGCCACGACTGGATCAACCTCTTCGACCGGCTGGGCCTGCTGCACCGCGCCCAGCACATCGGCGAGTTCTGGGCCGCGTTGGGGGTGATGGTGATGGCTGGCGCGCTGGCCTGGGCCGCCGCAGTGCTGTGGCGACAGCGCCGACAACTCGATCCGGCCACCTGACGCGGCCGGTGGTGCCAGCGCGGCGCCTACCGCGGCGGATGCGTCGCCCGTTGGACCCGGAGTGCGCACTCGCGCAACCAGGGTCACCTGCTCAAGGGAAGATGCAGTCGAATGCCATGCGTCGCCTCAGTCTCCGGGTCGACGAACGTGATGCGCCCACCCACGCGCTGTACCAGACGCCCCACCATCGCCAATCCCAAGCCGGCGCCTGGCTGGCTGCGGCTCTGGTCGCCCCGGGCGAAAGCCTGGAACGCCGTCGGGCGGAACGCGGGTGCAATGCCCTCGCCGTGATCGCTCACCTCCACGATCGCGCTGCGGCCATCGTCGAACAGCCGCACGTGGATCGGGGCGCGGCCATGTTGGAAAGCGTTGTCGATGAGATTGCACACCGCGCGCTCGAAGAGCTGGGAGTTGCACGGCGATGACCGCAAGGCCTGAGGCGCGGTCAGTGTCAGGGCTTGCTCCCCATGACCCAGGCGCTTGACCACGGTTCGCGTGATGTCCGCCAAGTCACAACACTCGTCGAGCGGCAACTCCCCGGCGCGGACGTAGTCGACAAACGTGTCGATGAGCGCACAAGCGGTCTCCACGTTGCGCACGATGGCCTCACGCCGCGGAGATGTGGCGGGACCATCGGGAAGGATCTCTGCGGCCAGACGGATTCGGGCCAGAGGGCTGCGCAGATCGTGAGAGACACCTGCCAAGAGCAGCGCGCGTTCGCTCTCATGCTGGCGCGTGCGCGCAAGCAGTCCGCGCCAGGCCCTGTCCATGGCCAACACTTCGGGCGTGGCACGCTCGTCGATCGGAGGTGGCTCGACCGCCGTGGCCTCCACCGGGTCCTGGGTCTCTATCGCCCGGCGCAATTGCTCCAACGGCCGTGTCAGCCGCCGGGTGAACCACCACGACGCGGCGATCAAGAGCACCATGCAAGCCCCCGCGTGCGCCAGCAACCTCACGCCCACGTGGGAGATCACGATGTCTCCCGGCAGCGGCACCCAGAACGCACCCACGGCATCGCCCGGCTGAAGCTTCAACCACAAGGTACGCCGGTCGGAGTCGGGGTCCGGACGGCTGAAGGCGAACGACACCACAGGGACTCCCTGCGCAATCAGGGCCTCGCGCAGTGTGGCGAGGCGCGGACCAACAGGCGGGATCGTGACGGCCCCTTGCGGGAGCGCGGCGAAGCGCGCCAGCGGACCCTCTGCCGGCGCAGAGCCCCCTGTCAACCCCGCCGCCTCGAGCAGCCGGGGTGCCAGGCGTTCAGCGGCGAGTCGTGCTAGCGAGACATTGCGTTCGGAATAGAACAACACGCCGAA
The DNA here is from genome assembly GCA_044345715.1 of Rubrivivax sp. Classification (GTDB taxonomy): domain Bacteria; phylum Pseudomonadota; class Gammaproteobacteria; order Burkholderiales; family Burkholderiaceae_C; genus Rubrivivax. The sequence continues at coordinate 574 of JBIJAP010000439.1, read as the reverse complement.
GATCACACTGACCGCCAGGATCAGCAAGGTCTGCAGCAGCAGCAGACGCACGAACAGATTGTCGATTCGGCGGACGGACTTCATGGCGTCAGCCTCGCGCCACGAACACGTACCCCTCGCCCCGAACGGTATCGATCCAGTCGGTGCCCGGAGTCGCCGCCCGCAGCTTGCGCCGCAGCCGCGCCACCTGCACGTCCACCGTCCGGTCCAGGGGCTTGTAGCGTCCCGGCTGGATCGCCTCGTTGAGTTCTTCCCGCGCCAACGGCCTGCCAGGGACGCGCGCCAACGCGACGAGGAGTTTGAACTCCGTGGTGGTCAACGCAATCGCCTGCGCGTCGGCCCGCACTTCTCGCTTGAGAAGGTCGATGCTCAAGGGGCCGTACCGGAGCACCGCCACATCGTCCCGGCCTGATGCCTGTCGGCGCAGGAGCGCGCGCAGGCGCGCCACCAACTCGCGCAGCTCGAAAGGTTTGGAGAGGTAGTCGTCCGCGCCAATCTCGAGTCCAAGCACGCGCTCCATCGGGTCACCGCGCGCCGTGAGCATCAGGAGGCCGAGCGCGGGATGCTGTGTGCG
>JBIJAP010000440.1:0-3182 GCA_044345715.1 Rubrivivax sp. | reverse complement strand
GCTGCTGGCCAAGGAAGGCATGACGATGATGGTCGTCACGCACGAGATGGGCTTTGCGCGCAAGGTCAGCCACCGCGTCATCTTCATGGACGCCGGCAAGATCGTCGAAGACTGCAAGAAGGAAGAGTTCTTCGGCAGCCCCGAGAAGCGTTCGCCCCGGGCGCAAGAGTTTCTGTCGAAGATCCTGGCGCACTGAGAGGCTGGGGCCGGCTGCCGCGCGATCAAGTCAAGGGGCGTCGCCGCTACGCCGCCTGCCAGCGCCCAGGCATCATCGGCCCATGCCGCGTGTGGTTTTCACCCCCCAGCTGCGCCGCTTCACCGAAACCCCCACGGTGGACAGCGGCGCCACCACGCTGCGCGCCGCACTCGAAGACGCCTTCGCCGTGAATCCGCGCCTGCGCGGCTACGTGCTCGACGAGCAGGGCCACGTGCGGCCCAACGTCGTCATCTTCATCGACAGCCACCGCTGCGACGACCGCATCGCACTCACCCAGCCGCTGGCCGCTGGCTGCACGGTGCACGTGCTTCAGGCGCTGTCGGGCGGTTGAGCGCCACCGTCCACCCCGAGGCCCGCCATGACGAACCCCGCCCGCGACGACCGCGCCTGGATCGGCACCCGCAAAGGCCTCGTCGAGATGCACCGCCGTGGCGCCACCTGGCAGGTGGTGCGCACGCACTTCATCGGCGATCCGGTGACGATGACCTTGCCACCCGGCGGGCCGGGCCGGCCGATGCTCGCAGCCTTGAACCTGGGCCACTACGGCGCCAAGCTGCACCTCAGCGAAGACGAAGGCGCGACCTGGACCGAGGTCGACGCACCCGCCTACCCGCCGCAGCCCGAGGCCGCACCCGGCCCGGCGTGGAAGCTGCTGCAGGTGTGGGCCCTGGAGCATGCCGATGGCGCGGTGTGGGCGGGCACGCTGCCCGGCGGCCTTTTCCGCAGCGCCGACGGCGGCCGCCACTGGAGCCTGGTCGACAGCCTCTGGCGCCGCCCCGAACGCGAGCAGTGGATGGGCGGTGGCAACGACGCGCCGGCCATGCATTCCATATGCCCATACCCCGGCCGGCCCGGCGAACTGCTGGTGGCCATCAGCTGCGGCGGCGCCTGGAAGACCCGCGATGGGGGCCAGACCTGGGCGCTGTCGGCCCGCGGCATGCGCGCGGATTTCATGCCCCCCGAACTGGCTGAAGACCAGAACGCCCAGGACCCGCACCGCATCGTGCGCTGCGCGGCCGCGCCCGAGGTGCTGTGGTGCCAGCACCATGGCGGCATCTGGCGCAGCACCGACGGCGGCGCGAACTGGCACGAAGTGAAGGCGCCACGCTCGAGCTTCGGCTTCGCGGTGGCCGTGCACCCGCAAGACCCCGACACCGCCTGGTTCGTGCCCGCCGTGAAGGACGAGTTGCGCATCCCGGTGGACGGCGCGCTGGTGGTGAACCGCACGCGCGACGGCGGCCGCAGCTTCGAGACGCTCACCACCGGCCTGCCGCAGCAGGACTGCTTCGACCTCATCTACCGCCATGGCCTCGACGTCAGTGCCGACGGCCGCACACTGCTGATGGGCAGCACCACCGGCCACCTGTGGGCCAGTGGCGACGGCGGTGACTCGTGGCAGCTGGTGGCGGCGCACCTGGCGCCGATCGGCACCGTGCGCCTGGGCTGATCAGGCCGTGGCCGGCTCGGCCTTCGCGGCGGGGGCCCGCGCTTCGACGCTGTTGCGCATCATGAAGTCGAAGGCACCCAGTGCGGCCTTGGCGCCATCGCCGGCGGCGATGACGATCTGCTTGAAGGGCACCGTCGTCGCATCACCCGCGGCGAACACGCCGGGCAGGCTGGTGGCGCCCTTGGCATCGACCTCGATCTCGCCGTAGCGGCTGAGCGCCAGCGCGCCCCTGAGCCACTCGGTGTTGGGCACGAGGCCGATCTGCACGAACACGCCCTCGAGCTCGACGGTGTGCACGATGCCGGTGTTGCGGTCCTTGTAGACCAGCGCGTTGACCTTGCCGCTGCCATCCGACGCCGTGCCCGTGATCTCGGTGGTCTGCGCCATCACGTGGATGCTCACGTTGGGCAGGCTCTTCAGCTTGGCCACGAGCACGGCGTCGGCGCGCAGTGCGTCACCGAACTCCAGCAGCGTGACGTGGCCGACGATGCCGGCCAGGTCGATGGCAGCCTCGACACCCGAGTTGCCGCCGCCAATGACGGCCACGCGTTTGCCCTTGAACAGCGGGCCGTCGCAGTGCGGGCAGTAGGCCACGCCCTTGTTGCGGTAGGTCTGCTCGCCCGGCACGCCCAGCTCGCGCCATCGTGCGCCGGTCGCCAGGATGACGGTCTTGCCCGAGAGCTCGGCGCCGCTTTCCAGCAGCACCTTCACCGGCGCGCCGGGCACCGAGGCCGGCACCAGCTTGGCGGCACGTTGCATGCGCGTGATGTCCACGCCGTACTGCGCGGCGTGTGCCTCCAGTGCGGCGGCGAACTTCGGGCCCTGTGTTTCGAGCACGCTGATGTAGTTCTCGATGCCCAGGGTGTCGAGCGTCTGGCCGCCGAAGCGCTCGGCCACCACGCCGGTGCGGATGCCCTTGCGCGCGGCGTACACGGCCGCCGCAGCGCCGGCGGGGCCGCCACCGACGATCAGCATATCGAAGGGCTCCTTCTGCGACAGCGAGGCCGCCGCGCGCCGCGCCGCGCCGGTGTCGACCTTGGCCAGGATCTCGGCCAACTCCATGCGGCCCGAGGAGAACACTTCGCCGTTCAGGAAGACCAGCGGCACGGCCAGGATCTGCCGCTCCTCGACTTCCTTCTGGAACACGCCGCCGTCGATGGCGGTGTGGCGGATGCGCGGGTTCAGCACCGCCATCAGGTTGAGCGCCTGCACGACATCGGGGCAGTTGTGGCAGGTCAGGCTCATCCAGGTCTCGAACACGAGGTCCTGCCCGGGCTCGAGCGCCTTCACCTGGTCGAGCAGCGCCTGCTCGACCTTGGGCGGGTGGCCGCCGGCCTGAAGCAGCGCCAGCACCAGCGAGGTGAACTCGTGGCCCATCGGCAGCGCCGCGAACGAGATGCCCATGTCGGCGCCGCGGCGGGTGATCTGGAACGAGGGCTTGCGCGCGGCCTGGCCGTCGAAGCGCGCCGACACCATGCTGGGGTGCAGCGCCGCGATCTGCGTGATGAGCTCGCGCAT
>JBIJAP010000124.1:0-8646 GCA_044345715.1 Rubrivivax sp. | reverse complement strand
CGAGTGCCACGCTGCCCAGCCCCAGCACCAAGAGGTACAGCGCCAGCGCATGCGCGCGCGCCCACTGCAGCGCGCGCGGGTGCGGCGCCAGGCCCAGTGCCGCGCGCAACTCGGCGCGGCCCGGGCCGCTGAGCCAGTGGCCTGCGGCCTCGGCCGGGGCGGCCGTGCCCGTGCTCGCGTCGCGCGCGGCCAGGTGCATGCGCTCGGTCAGCTCGTGCGCCACGGCCGACTCGGGCCAGCCGGCCTGCCAGGCGAGCTCTTCCACGCCGTGCAGGGCGATGTCCTGCGTGGCGTCGGCCTCGGCGGCGAACACCGGCAGCGGCTGCAGCACCTGCACGAGCCGGCTCGACGCCGACACGAGGGCGCGCCAGTCGGCACGCGCCAGGGCCTGCAGCGAGCGCAGTGCCTGCGCCACGCTGGCGTCGTCGGCCGCGCGTTCCTGGTGCTGGCGGCGCGCCGCGGCGTCGGGATCGGGCAGCGCGGCCGCCAGCGCCGCGCGCACGGGTTCGCGACTGTCGCGGGCGAGTGGCGGCAGCGTGTCGCCTTCGTCGTGCAGCCGGTGCATGACCTGCAGCGCGAAGACGTCACCGACGCCGCGCCGCGCCATGCGCGCGAACACATCCTGCAGGGTGCCGACCGTCAGCGCGGTGGCGGGTGCGTCGGCGCCGGCCACGCCGGCGCCGACGGGTCCGTCGCACAGCCGGTCGGCCTCTTCGCGCGCGGCTTCTTCGGCCGCCGTGCGCTCGGCCAGGCGGCGCAGGTTCTCGATCAGCACCAGGCGCAGCGTTGTCGGCAGCGCCCACAGCTCGGCCAGCGTGAGCTCCTGGGCCGGATCGGCCTGCCAGCCTTCGAGGAAGTCGCTCAGCGTCGAGACATCGAAGCGGCTGTCGGTGTCGCCGACATGCGCCCAGGCGAGGGCAAAGACCCGCGGCAGACCGTCGGCCGTGCCACCGTCGAACACCGGCAGGCGGCGGTAGAAGCCGCGCGGCAGGCCGTCGCGCACCGCGCTGATCTGTTCGCTGATAAGGCCGATGTTGTCGAGCAGCCAGATGCCGGCTTCGCTGAGCGCGTGGCCGCCACGCGCCTGCTGCGCCAGGCTGCGGTGGGCGCGCTGCAGCGCCCGCGTGCTGGCCTTCAGCCGCGGCAGGAACGAGGCCGCGGTGGCCGCGCGCACCTCGCGCCCGAGCAGGCCGGCCAGGCGCTCGCCGCGCTCGTGGGCGCTGGCCGCCACCGGCACCGGCTCACGCAGCGGCGGATCGGTTGGGCCGAGCGCCGGGTCGAGCAGCGCGTGCGCCGGCGCCCGTGGCTTCAGGGCCCGGGCCATTGAGGCAGCCAGGCCTGCAGCTGCTGCGCCAGCGCCGCGACGCCGAAGGCCGCGCCACCGAGCACAAGCACGCTGCTCAGGAAACGCGGCCGCGAGGCCGACTGCAGGCGGTCGGCGAACTGGCGCAGCGCGGCCCAGGTCGGCGGCGGATGGTTGCCGAGGGCGGCGTGGCGGTGGAGCGGGGGCAGGTTCATGGGCTCTCAGCGCTTCAGCGCGGTGGCGGGCCGGAGCGGCGGCGCAGCAGGAAGGCCAGGCCGGCCGCCAGCGGCTGCAGCGGGCGTCGCCCCGGCGCGGGCGCCAGCAGTGCCGCCATGGCGAGGCTGCCCAGCATCCCGCGGCCCACGCGTGAGGCCAGCAGCGCGCCAGCCCCGGCCGCCACGGCCATCAGCGTCCACGGGCGCTGCTCGGCCCAGGGCGCCACAGCGTGCCCGGCCAGCTGCACCACCAGCGACTGCCGCAGCAGGCCTGCCCCGGAACGGGCCGTGTCCTCGCTGCCGGCCGGGGCCTCGGCATCAACACCGGCATTGACCTCTGCGTCGACCTCAGCCTCTCGGCGCAGTGCAGCCGCCAGCGCCGCGTGCGTGGCTCGCAGGTGCAACTGGGCCGCGGCGAGCGCAGGTGGAGCGTCGGGGCGTGGCGTCATGGCGGCGTGCCCGGGGTGGCCTGCTGCAACAGCCGCAGGTCGGCGGTGAGTTGCTGGCGCAGCAGCGCAAACGCCGGCGGCTGTTGCCGCCGCGCTGCCACCAGCGCCAGCAGACCCGGCACCAGCGGCACCAGCGGCACCAGCCACAGCAGCAGCGGCTGGGGCAGGGTGCCCGTGGGCAGGGCCGCCCACAGCAGCAGCGCGGTGCCGGCCAGCGCCGCGCCCAGCATCAGGCCGGCGGCGGCCACGGCCATCCACACACCCTGGCGGCGCCAGTGCGCAACGGCCACATCGGCCTCGGCCGCCAGCAACTCCAGGCAGGCCGAGGCATGCTCGAACAGCAGGTGCGGCTGCAGCAGCGCCAGCGCGAGCAGCGGGTGCATGCCGTGGGCGCTACGGGCGCTGTCCAGGCGCGCTGCGCCCATGCTCAGCGCGGCCGAGCGACAGAGCGCGCGACCAGCTCGACCAGCAGCGCCACCACGGCGCCGGTGGCCGCGGCCACCAGGATCGACCGCAGGGGCCGTTCGCGGATGTGCAGGCTGCCGGCATCGAGCAGGCTATGGGCCTGGGCACGCGCCTTCTCGGCCGCACGGTGGGCCAGCGATTCAGCCGTGTCGGTGAGGCCATCGAACGCGCTGCTCAGGGAGGCGGTGGTCATTGCGGGCTGATGGCCGTCGAGGTCGGGGCGCAAGTGGGTGGTCATGAAGAAACTCCGGTGGGGGGAAGAAATGGTTGGGCGAAAAGCGGCCCAGGCGCTCAGAGCTTGTGAAGCAGTCCGGCGCGTCCGAGCGGGCGTCCGAAACGGTGTCGATCTAGGCGCAAATCGCAGCCGTAGCCCGGGCTACGGCGAGCATTTGCAACGACGAGCGGCGCCGTTTCGGGCGCACGAGCGGGCGTGGCGGAGTACTTCACAAGCTCTCAGCCTGTGCGCACGGCGCCGAACAGGAAGCTCAGCACCGCCAGCGCCACGAACAGCACGAACAGCACCTTGGCGATGCCGGCCGCGCCGGTGGCGATGCCGCCGAAGCCGAAGAAGGCGGCTATGAGGGCGATGACGAGAAACACGACGCTGTAGTAAAGCAAGCTGACTCCTCTGGCAGGGCCTGCCCGCGGTGCGGGCTGTCGGTGCCGCGGATCACGCGGCGCTGTTGCAGGCCAGGACAGACAGCTTCGGTGCTGGCCCCGGTGGCGTCGGTGCGCTAGCGCACGGGCGGGGACGCTGGGCGCCGACGCCCCGGTGCATGGGTGTGCGTTGCCAGACAGACCGCTGACGGCGCGGCGCGCAGTCTCGGCGCTCCTGGGAACACGGCGCTCCCGGCCACGCCGGCCGGAGCCGGCGCCTCCCGTCGAGACTGGGGCTGACGCCCCTGCGAGAAAGCACCTCATGAACATCGACCGCACCCTTCACCGCCGGGCTGACGCCCCGCTCGACCGCCGCGGCCCCGCCGTGGGCCTGGGTGGCCTGCTGCTGGTGGCCACCCTTGCCCTCGGCGCCTGTGCCAGCCCACCGCCCACCGACGTGCCGATGGCCGTGGCCGACGCCGCCGTGCGCCGCGCCAGTTCCACCGCCACCGGCGAGATGGCACCCGACCAGTTGCGCGTGGCCACCACCAAGCTGGCCGATGCCCGCGCCGCCATCGCCCGAGGCGACACCGAGCGGGGGCTGCGACTGGCCGAGCAGGCGACGGTCGACGCCCAGGTCGCCGAACTGCATGCCCAGGCGCAGCGTGCGCGACAGGCCGCCACGGAATCGGAAGCCGCCGCTCGCGCCCTGCGCGAAGAACTCAACCGCAAGGCCGTCCGTTGAGGCGCGCCAGGAGTCCCCTCATGTCTGCTCAACTTCATCGTTCGCCCTTCGCCACCACCGCAACCGCGCGCCCGACAGCGCGCTGTGCGGGGCTGCTCACGGCCCTGTCCCTGGCGACGTTGCTGGTGGCCTGCGAAAGCGTGCCCGACCGCAACATGCGGCTCGAGGAAGCGCGCGCCGCCGTGTCCACGGCCCGCAGCGAGTCGCTGCTGCAGCGCCATGCCGACGTCGAGATGCGTGCCGCCGTGACCGCGCTCGAGCGGGCCGATGCCGCCCACAAGGCCGGTGCCGATGCTGCCGACGTGGAGCACCTGGCCTACCTGGCGTCGCGCCGGGTCGTCGTGGCGCGTGAGACGAGCGCGGCCCGCGAGGCCGAATCGGTGGTCGAGGGCGCACGGGTCGAGCGCGACGCCATGCGCTTGGCCCTGCGCACGGCCGAAGCCGATGCGGCGCAAAGCCAGCTGTCAGCCTCGCAGCAGCAAGGTGCCGCCAAGGACGTGGCCCTGGCCCAGGCCAGCCGCGAGGTCGCCAGCAGCCGCGCCGTAGTCGCGCAGAGCGAAGCCCGCGTCGACAACCTGGAGGCCCAGCTCAAGCAGCTGAACGCGCGCCGAACCGAACGCGGCATCGTCGTCACGCTCGGCGACATGCTGTTCGCCAGCGGCAAGGACCGCGTGCTGGCCACCGGCGCGGGCAGCGTCTCGGGCCTGGCGGAGTTCATGCGCCGCAACCCGACGCGCCAGGCCTCCGTCGAGGGCTACACCGACAGCCAGGGCAGCGATTCGGCGAACCAGGCCTTGTCAGAACGCCGCGCCGATGCCGTGCGCTCGATGCTGGTCGGCATGGGCATCGACGGCCAGCGACTCAAGGTCGTCGGGCACGGCGAGTCATCGCCGGTGGCCGACAACGACACCGATGCCGGCCGACGCAGCAACCGCCGCGTCGAGATCGTGTTTGCCGGCGAAGGCGCCGACCTGCTGCGCCGCTGAGCGCACCGAACCATTCAACCACCGAGGACTCATCATGACCCCCATGCTCCCCCGCCGCCTGTTGCTCAGCTCCTTCGCCGTGGCCTCCGTGGCCCTGCTGGCGGCCTGCGCAGGCAGCCCGCGTACCGAAAGCACCGGCGAATACGTCGAGGACAGCGTCATCACCACCCGTGTGAAGGCAGCGATCCTGGCCGAACCGAGCCTGCGCTCGATGGAAATCAACGTCGAGACCTTCAAGGGCCGTGTGCAGCTCAGCGGCTTCGTCAACAGCCAGGCCGACATCGACCGCACCGTCGCCATGGTGCGCGGCATGTCCGGCGTGAGCTCGGTCAAGAACGACATGAGGCTGAAGTGAAGCCGGCCCTGCCCGGGGCCGAAGGGCACGCGGTGCTCGATGCAACACAGGCCGACACCGAGCGCCTGCGCAGCCAGGCGCGTGCCCACGTTGCCGACGGCGCGGTGACGGCCGGCTACGGCCCGGGCCGCAGCGAGGTGCTGGCGCGGCTCGATGCCGCACTGGCCACCGAACTGGTGTGCATGCTGCGCTACCGCCGCCATCACTTCATGGCGCGCGGGCCGCAGGCGCGCACGGTGGCCGATGAGTTCCTGGTGCATGCCGAGCAGGAGCAGCAGCATGCCGACTGGCTGGCGGCGCGCATCGTGCAGCTGGGCGGCGAGCCCGACTTCGCTCCGCAAGGCCTGCTGCAGCGCAGCCACGCGCAGTACATCGAAGGCGTGACGCTGGCCGACATGGTGCGCGAAAACCTTGTGGCCGAGCGCATCGCGATCGACAGCTACCGCGGCTTCATCGCCATGCTCGAAGGCCACGATCCGACGACGCGGCGGCTGATCGAGAACATCCTCGCCGTCGAGGAAGAGCACGCCGACGAACTGGCCGGCCTGCTGGCTGGCCTGCCCGACGGCCTCGCGCACTGACAGCCTGCTGGAAAGGGTGCGCGCGCGGCCGGCGCACAATGCACGGTGATCGAACCTCTCCTGCTTGCCGCCGTGTCGGTGGTCACCCATGCTGGCCCGCGTGTGCTCACGCGGGCCAGCGGCTTCTTCTTTGAGCGCAACGGGCGCCTGTGGCTGGTGACGAGCCGCCACGTGCTGTTCGACGAGGCCTCCGACCACCACCCCGACCGCATCGAGCTCGAGCTGCACCTCGATGCCGAGAACCTGACGCGTTCGCTGTGCTGGTCGATGCCGCTGTTCCGCGACGGCCGTGCCGTCTGGCGCCAGGCCCGCGACTCCGGCGGTGACGTCGACGTGGCGCTGCTTGAGATCGACGCCGAGGCGCTGCCCCCCGAGGTGCAGATGCGGGCCTTCACGCCGGCGCACCTGCAGGCGGCCTACGACGAAGTGCCGGTGGGCAGCGCGCTGCTTGTGGTCGGCTTTCCGCTGGGCTTTCACGACACGCTGCACCACCTGCCGGTGGTGCGCCAGGCCGCGGTGGCCTCGGCGTTCGGCGTGCGCTTCCAGGGCCAGGGCTACTTCCTCACCGATGCGCGCACGCACCGCGGCACCAGCGGTGCCGCCGTCGTCATGCGCAGCAGCGACGAGGCCCTGGTGGCCAGCGGGCTGCCCTGGAAGCTGCTGGGCGTGCACGCCGGCCGCATGGACATGATGCCGCGCGACGAGAAGCACGACGAGGTGCTCGGCCTGAACTGCACCTGGTACGCCGACGTGCTGCTGGCCCTGACGGCCGAGCGGCCGCCGGTGGTGGCGACCGTCGCTGAACCGGCGGTGCCCGCCCCGCCATGAACGAGACTGCCGCCACCCCCCGACGGCGCCTGCCCGCGGCCGCCGACATGCGGGGCGCGGCGCAGCTGGCCGTGGACGCCACCGCGGGGCTGGTCGACCTGGTTGAGGCCGTGCACGCCGGCATTGCGCGCGCGCCCGGCTTGCCGGCGCCAGCCGACGGGCGCACGCGTGGCATCACCGGCCTCGTGTACCGCACGGTGCGGGGCGCCACGCGCCTTGCGGGTGGGGGCGTCGACGCGCTGCTGGGCCTGCTTGCGACCGATCTCGTGCCGGCCGATGGCGGGCAGACACCCGCACAGACGCCCGCACAGATACCCGGCACGCAGCCCGCGTCGCCGGCGCGCGAGGCCCTGGTCGCGGCCCTCAACGGCGTGCTCGGCGACCACCTCGAGGCCAGCGGCAACCCGCTGGCGATCGCTCTGCGGCTGCGCTTCGCCGGCCAGCCGCTGGTGCTGCAAGCCGAGGCGCTGCGCCTCTTCCTGCCGCAGGCGGGCCCGGCCGTTGCGGTGCTGGTGCATGGCCTGTGCATGAACGACCTGTCGTGGGCCCGCGGCGCGGCGGCCGTGCCAGGCAACGGGGGCAGCGCCGACGCCGATGCGGCGCCCAGCGGTCTGGCCTCGAAGCTGGCCGCCGCCGGCTACACCACGCTGGCGCTGCACTACAACAGCGGTCGGTCGATCGCCCGCAACGGTGCCGACTTCGCGCAACAGCTCGAGGCGCTCGTGGCTGCTTGGCCCGTGCCGTTGCGGCGAATCGTGCTTGTCGGCCACAGCATGGGCGGCCTGGTGGCGCGCAGTGCGCAGCACCAGGCGCAGCAGCAGGGGCAGCGCTGGCCGTCTCTGCTGAGCGATCTGGCCTGCGTGGGCACGCCGCACCAGGGCGCGCCGCTCGAGCAGCTCGGGCATGCCGTCACGGCCGTGCTCGGCGCCACGCCCTACGCGAAGCCGTTTGCCCGCCTGGCGCGCCTGCGCAGCGCCGGCATCACCGATCTGCGCCACGGCCGGCTGCTCGATGACCGCTCGGCGCTGGCGCCGCTGCCCGCCGGCGTGCGCTGCCTGGCCCTGGCTGGCACCCTGGGCGAGGCCGATGGTGCGATGCGCCAGCGTGTGCTGGGCGACGGCCTCGTGCCGCTGCCCAGCGCACTGGGCCAGCATGCCGACCCGGCCCGGGCGCTGCACTTCGAGCCCGGGCACACCTGGGTCGGCGCCGGCATTGGCCACCTGGCCCTGATCACGCACCCGGCGGTGCACGCGCAGCTGCTGTCTTGGCTGGCGCTGCCGGCGCCAGCGGCCGCAACGCCCTAGTCGGCGACCGCGTCCCGGTAGGCGTGCCACGAGGCATGCCCGAGCACCGGCCCCACCACCAGCAGCCCCGCGAACCACGGCAGCATCGCCAGCAGCACCAGCACGGCGATCAGCGCGCCCCACCACAGCATCACGGCGGTCTGCGTGAGCACCAGCCGCAGGCTCGTGAGGCCGGCGGTGATGGCGTCGGTCTGGCGGTGCAGGATCATCGGGATCGACACCACGCTGATGGCATAGATGAGCCCGGCGAACACGGCACCGACGCCGGCCCACGCGGTGATGAAGCCGATGTTCTCGGGCTCGAGCAGGGCGCGCAGCGAGCCCTTGAAGTCGGGCATGCCGTCGAAGCTGACGGCGAACACCACCAGCGTGGCGCGGCCCCAGAGCATTTCGAGGACCAGCAGCACGAAACCGAAGATGGCGAGCTGACCGGTGCGCGTGTCCCAGGCCAGCAGCGAGTCGCCGAAGTCGGGTGATTCGCCGCGTTCGAGCCGCTGGCTCGTGCGGTACAGGCCCAGACACAGGAACGGGCCCATCAGCAGGAAGCCGGCCGACAGCGCCAGCGTGTGAGCAGGGGCGTGCTCGAACACCTTCATCAGCGCCCAGCCCATGACCATGAAGCAGGCGCCGTAGAACAAGCCGATCAGCGGGGCACGCTGGAAATCGCGCCAGCCCGCGCGCAGCCAGCGCAGCGGCGAGCCCCAACCCAGTGGGCGCAGCACGATGGCAGGCGTGCCGGGTGGGACCGGGGGCGACTCGGGGGCGGATTCCACCATCGCGGCAGCCTACGCCCCCGAGCGGGTGTACTCGATCCGGGC
>JBIJAP010000385.1:0-3732 GCA_044345715.1 Rubrivivax sp. | reverse complement strand
GGAGGGGGCGCCGGCTCGCGAGCCGGCGCCGCGGCCGCCCGCGTGGCGTGTCGTCCGTATCGCAGTTCACGACATCGGCGTCGGCGCGCGGAATCGGCTGCAGGTTGGCACTGGGCGGCTGTAGCGCGGCAGTCGTCGCTCCGATAACGCCAGGGTGCAGGGCTTTGGGGCCGTGCGGGGTTTGTCGCGTTCATGTCTGTCGTCCGTAGGCTTCAACTGTCGATTCAGCAGGCCGTGATGCTGGCGGTGGCGACAGCCGTGATCGGCCCGCTGCTGCTGTTGTGGCCGCTGGACCAGGCGATCACGCGCCAGGCCCAGGAGCCCTTGCTCGAGCAGAGCCGGCGCGCCAGCCTGTCGCTGACGGCGGCCACGCTGGTCGAGCCGCTGTGGTCGATCGACGAGATCGCTACCGCGCGCGTGGCCCGCAAGGCGCTGGAGGAACCGGCGGTGCTGGGCCTGAGGCTGATCGAGAGCCGGCCCGATGCGAAGCCGCTGCTGTTCATGCGCGAAGGGGCCGAGCTGCAAGACTCGATCGTCCTGAGCACCGAGCTGTTGCGCGAGGGCGAGCGCCTGGGTAGGCTGGAGATGCACTTCGACCCTGCGCAGATCGACAGGCTGTTGGCCGAACGCCTGCAGTCCAGCCTGGTGATGGCGGCGGCGCAAACGCTGCTCGGGCTGACGGTGTTGGCCTGGGTGCTGTACCGCCGCCTGGCCAAACCGATCGGCAAGCTGATGCAGCAGGCCAGCGGCCTGGCCACCCGGGGGCAGCAGGGACGCGTGTCCTGGGGCCGGCGAGACGAGCTCGGCGAGCTTGGCACCCACCTCAACGCCGTGCACGATCAGATCGACACGCTGTTCGAGCAGTTGCAGACCCAGAAGACCGAGATCGAGCAGGTGGCGCTGTACGACGCGCTCACCGGCCTGCCCAACCGCACGCTGTTTTCCGAGCTGACCCGCGGCGCCGTGGCTTCCGCGCGGCGCGATGGCAGCCAGCTGGCACTGCTGTTCGTCGACCTCGACCGCTTCAAGGCCGTCAACGATGCCTTCGGCCACCCTGGTGGCGACCACTTGCTGCGCGAACTGGCGACGCGGCTGCAGGCATCGCTGCGCGAAGCTGACGTCGTTTGCCGCCACAGTGGCGACGAGTTCCTGGTGCTGCTGCACGGCGTGCACGGGCGCGAGGTGGTGGCTGCCACGGCCGACCGGCTGCTGCAGACGCTGGAGGCGCCGGTCGACATCGATGGCCGCGAGGCCGCCATCACCGCCAGCATCGGCATCGCCATGTTCCCGGACGACGCTGTCGACCACGAGACGCTGGTGCGGCATGCCGACACGGCCATGTACGTGGCCAAGCGCCTGGGGCGTGACCGTCACAGCTTCTTCCGCGAGGAGTTCGAAGAGCAGCTCAAGGCCACGCAGGCCTTGGAGCGCGAGCTCGAGGTGGCGCTGGCGCAGGACCAGTTCGAACTGCACTACCAGCCGCAGGTGGGTGCGGCCGACGGCATCACGGCGGGCTGCGAGGCGCTGATCCGCTGGCGCCACCCCGAGCGCGGGCTGGTGCCGCCGGGCTCGTTCATCAGCGCCGCCGAGCAGTGCGGGCTGATCGCCGACATCGGTGCCTGGACACTGCGCACAGCCTGCCGCCAGATCGCGGCCTGGAAGGCTGCGGACGTGCCCTTCGGCAGCGTGGCCGTCAACGTGTCGGCGCTGGAGTTTCGCAGCCGCCGGCTGCTCGACACGCTGGCGTCGGCCATGGCTGAGCATGGGGTGCAGGCCCACGAGCTCGAGCTCGAGATCACCGAGAGCGTGCTCATGACCGACACCGACAGCGCCCAGCGCATCCTCTCGCGCCTGCGCGAGATGCAGATGCCACTGGCCGTGGACGACTTCGGCACCGGCTACTCGTCGCTGGCCTACCTGAAGAACCTGCGTCCGTCGAAGCTGAAGATCGACCGCAGCTTCGTGCGCAACATCGAGGACGACCCCGATGACCGTGTCATCGTGCAGGCCATCGTGAGCCTGGCCCACTCGCTGGGCATCCGCGTCGTGGCCGAAGGCGTTGAGACCGAGGGGCAGCGCGCCTTCCTGCGCGGCATCGGCTGCGAGCTGATCCAGGGCTTCCTGGTGAGCCGGCCGCAGCCGGCCGCCGACGCAGCGCGCTTCATGTGCGGCGCCCGAGAACCCGAGGACGCCGTCGCCTGAGGGCCGGTCTCAGTTGCGGCGCGAACGCCGCACGCGCAGGATTTCGTCGAGGATGAGGCAGATCGCGCCCAGCGTGATGGCGCTGTCGGCGACGTTGAAGCTCGGGAAGTAGCCGCCGCGGAACACGGGCTCCAGGAAGGCGAAGCGGAACTGCAGAAAGTCGACGACGTAGCCGTGGATCAGCCGGTCGATCACGTTGCCCACCGCGCCGCCCAGGATCATCGTCACCGAGAAGCAGAACAGGCGCTCGCTGGGGTGGCTGCGGATCATCCAGACGATGAACACCGAGGCCACGACCCCCAGGCCAACGAAGAACCAGCGCTGCCATCCGCCGGCCCCGGCCAGGAAGGAAAACGCCGCGCCGGGGTTGTGCGCGCGCACGAGGTTGAAGAAGTCGGTGACCGGGCGGATGTCGCCCAGCTGGAAGGCGCCGACGATGAGTGTTTTCGTGATCTGGTCGGCGAGCACGACGATGGCCGCCAGCACCAGCCAGAACGCGAGGCCTTTTGTGTCGCCTGTCCGGCCGGCCGGGCGGGGCTTGGCAGCGGCTTTGGAGTTCGATGCCATGGCTTATGCCACCGTGCGCGCTTCGCCCGCGCCGTACAGGTTGCTGGTGCAGCGGCCGCACAGGCCCGGGTGCGCTGCGTCGTGGCCGACGTCGTCGCGCCAGTGCCAGCAGCGCTCGCATTTCGTGGCGCTGACGGTCGCGGTGGAGGCTTGCACCTGCACCTGCAGCGCCTCGCCGGCCACCAGTTCGGCCGCCGAGGTGATGAAGACGAACTTGAGGTCCTCGCCCAGGCTGGCCAGCACGGCATGCTCGGCGCCCGGCGCGGTGATGCGCACGGTGGCCTGCAGCGACGAGCCCACGGCCCCGGTGCCGCGCACGGCCTCGATCTCCTTGTTGACGAGCTCGCGCACGCGCTGCACGGTGGCCCACTTGGCCAGCAAAGCCGCGTCAGGTGCGTCGAATCGCCAGTAGGTCTCGGTGAAGATCGACTTCGTTGCACCACCGTCCTTGTGGATCACGCCCCAGGCCTCTTCGGCCGTGAAGCTGAGGAAGGGCGCCATCCAGCGCAGCATGGCCTGCGTGATCTGCCACAGCGCCGTCTGCGCGCTGCGCCGCGCCAGGCTCTTGGGGGCGGTGGTGTAGAGGCGGTCCTTCAGCACGTCGAGGTAGAACGCGCCCAGGTCTTCGGAGCAATACACCTGAAGCTTGGAGACGACGGGGTGGAACTCGTAGACCTCGTAGTGAGCCAGGATCTGCACCTGCAGCTCGGCCGCGCGCGCCAGGGCGTGGCGGTCGATCTCCAGCATCTCGGCCAGCGGCACGGCGTCTGTCGCCGGGTCGAAGTCGGCCGTGTTGGCGAGCAGGAAGCGCAGCGTGTTGCGGATGCGGCGATAGGCGTCCACGACGCGGGCGAGGATCTTGTCGTCGCCGGCGATGTCGCCGGAGTAGTCTGACGCCGCCACCCACAGGCGGATGATCTCGGCACCCAGCGAGGAACTCACCTTCTGCGGCTCGATGCCGTT
>JBIJAP010000438.1:0-3204 GCA_044345715.1 Rubrivivax sp. | reverse complement strand
GCAGGGGCGCGAGTGGAACCATGATGCCAGCCTCGATTGGCATCAACTGCAGGACAGTCGTCATGCAGGGGTGCAGCAGCTGGTGCGCGATCTGAACCGGCTCTACCGGCAGAGCCCCGCGCTGTACACGCAAGACTTCACCGGCGCCGGCTTCGAATGGATCAGCCATGACGACGCCAGCCGCAGCCTGCTGGCCTTTGTGCGGCATGGCCGCGGTGGCGAGCAGATGCTGGTGGTGTGCAACTTCGCGCCCGTGGTGCACCACGGGCTGCGCGTTGGCGTGCCGGCGGCGGGGCGCTGGGTGGAGCGGCTCAACACCGACAGCCGGCACTACGGCGGCAGCGACGTGGGCACGCCGCTGGGCGAATGCCACAGCGAGGCGGTGCACAGCCACGGAAGGACGCAGAGCGTGGTGCTGAACGTGCCGCCGCTGGCGACGGTGTTCCTGGAGCTGGTGCGCTGACGTGAGCGAGCGGTGCATGCACTTCGCCCCGCGGCCCACCGAGGGGCTGCCGGCGCTCTCCGTTCGGGCTGAGCCTGTCGGAGGTTCACCCCCCTCCGTTCGGGCTGAGCCTGTCGAAGCCCTGCACGAGCACTTCGACAAGCTCAGTGCGAACGGGGGTTCGCCCCCTTCCGTTCCGGCCCCAACCCTGCGCGAGCACTTCGACAAGCTCAGTGCGAACGGGGGTGCACCCTCCGTTCGGGCTGAGCCTGTCGAAGCCCCGCGCGAGCACCTCGCACCCCGGCGGCCGTGATGGACATGGCCCGCCGCGACACCGCACCACCCGCGCTGCACCCCGGCCGCGCCTGGCCGCTGGGCGCCACCGTGGCCGATGGCGGCGTCAACTTCGCCGTCTTCTCGCAGCACGCCACGCGCATCGAGCTCTGCCTGTTCGATGCCGACGGCCGCGCCGAACTGCAGCGCCGGCCCCTGCCCACCCGCAGCGGCGATGTCTTCCACGGCCACCTGCCCCACGCCGCCCCCGGCCTGGTCTACGGCCTGCGCGCCCACGGCCCCTGGCGCCCCGACCGGGGCCACCGCTTCAACCCGCACAAGCTGCTGCTCGACCCCTGGGCGCGCGAAATCGTCTCGCCACCCGGCGGCTTCGACTGGGCCGCCCCGCACACCGGCGCCGACCCCGAGCATCCCCAGCACCCCGACACCCGCGACAACGCCGCGCACGCCTTCAAGGCCCGCGTCGTGGGCGACGAAGCCCCGCCGCTGCCCCGCCTGCCGCAAAGCGCCGGCGCCGACACGCTGATCTACGAAGTCCACCTGCGCGGCTTCACCAAGCAGATGCCCAGCGTGCCCGAGCCCCTGCGCGGCACCTACGCCGGCCTGGCGCACGACGCCGCCATCGCCCACCTGCAGCGGCTGGGCGTCACCGCCGTGTGCCTGCTGCCCGTGCAGCAGCACCTCGACGAGGCCCATCTGGCTGCGCGCGGGCTCGTCAACTACTGGGGCTACAACACGCTCGGCTTCTTCTGCCCCGAGCCGCGCTACGCCGCCACCACCACGGGCGCCGGCGTGCGCGAGGAGTTCCGCGAGATGGTGCGCCGGCTGCACGCCGCCGGCATCGAGGTGCTGCTCGACGTGGTCTACAACCACACGCCCGAGGGCGACGAACGCGGCCCCACGCTCGCCTGGCGCGGCCTCGACAACGCCAGCTGCTACCGCCTCGTCGACCACGCCAAGCCGCACTACGAAAACTGGACGGGCTGCGGCAACACCCTCGACATCCGCCACCCGCGCATGCTGCAGATGGTGATGGACAGCCTGCGCCACTGGGTGCAGCACTACGGCATCGACGGCTTCCGCTTCGATCTGGCCCCGGTGCTCGGCCGCGGCGACCACGGCTTCGACCGCGCCAACCCCTTCTTCAAGGCCGTGCTGCAAGACCCCGTGCTGCAAGGCGTGCGCCTGATCGCCGAGCCCTGGGACGTGGGCCCCAGCGGCTACCAGCTCGGCCAGTTCCCGCGCGGCTGGCAGGAGTGGAACGACCGCTACCGCGACACCGCACGCGCCTTCTGGCTGGGCGGCGACTGCACTCGCGGCGAGTTCGCGCTGCGCCTGGCCGGCAGCAGCGACCTGTACCAGCCGCGCAACCGCTCGCCGCTGGAAAGCGTGAACTACATCGTCAGCCATGACGGCTTCACGCTGGCCGACCTGGTGAGCTACGACCTGCGCCACAACCAGGCCAACGGCGAGAACAACCGCGACGGCCACGGCCACAACCTCAGCTGGAACTGCGGCTGGGAAGGCCCCACCACCGACCCCACCGTGCAGGCGCGCCGCGCCCGGCTGCAACGCGCGCTGCTGGCCAGCCTGCTGCTGAGCCAGGGCACGCCCATGCTGGCCGCGGGCGATGAGCTGGGCCACACCCAGCAAGGCAACAACAACCCCTACTGCCAGGACAACGCCACCACCTGGATCGACTGGGCCGAGGCGGATGCCGGCCTGCTGGACTTCACCGCCCACGTCATTGCCCTGCGCAAGCGCCTGCTGCCGCTGGCCCCCCGCTGGTACACCGGCCTGCCCGATGCCAAGGGCCGCGCCGACCTGGCCTGGCTGCGCCGCACCGGCGAGCCGATGGCGCCGGAGCACTGGAACAACCGCATGTCGCGCATCCTGGGCGCGTTGATCGGCGCACCCGGGCGCGGCGGCGCGCCCTTGCTGCTGCTCATCAACGGCCGCGACATGGACGCCAGCTTCCGGCTGCCACCCGGCCAGTGGCTGTGCGAGCTGGACAGCACCCAGCCCGACGGCCGCAGCACCTGGACACGCGACGAGCGCCCCGAGTACCTGCTGCCCGCGCGCAGCGTGGTACTGCTGCGCGACGCGGCGGCGGGCTGAGGCTACGGCCATGGACAAGACACTCTTTGAACCAGGCCCCTGGAACCGCCGGTTGCGGACCACGCGGCCCTTCGACAAGCTCAGGGCGAACGGAGGACTCCACCCGAGCGGAGGACTCAACCCGAACGGAGAGCCTCACCCGAACGGAGAACCTCACCCGAAGGGAGAGCCTCACCCGAACGGAAGATCTCACCCGTTCGGGCTGAGCCTGTCGAAGCCCTGGCTGCACACCGCGCGGCCCTTCGACAGGCTCAGGGCGAACGGAGGACTCAACCCGAGCGGAGGACTCCGCCTGAACGGAAGACCCCACCCCAACGGAAGACCCCACCCGAACGGCGAACCCCACCCGA
>JBIJAP010000360.1:0-3965 GCA_044345715.1 Rubrivivax sp. | reverse complement strand
AATGGATGTCCGGAGAACTCCCCATCCGTTCGGGCTGAGCCTGTCGAAGCCTGTCGCCGGCGCTTCGACAAGCTCAGCGCGAACGGTGGTCGTCGGCGCTTCGACAGGCTCAGCGCGAACGGAGGTGGTTGGCGCTTCGACAAGCTCAGCCGGAGCGAAGCTCAATCGGGAGCCGCACCCATGCTGAGCACCTACACCTACCCGCGTTACACCTACCAGCGCCCGCCTGAGCTCGCGGCACCTGATGCCCGCCACCACGCCCGCGTCGTGGTGGTGGGCGCCGGCCCGGTGGGCCTGGCCGCGGCCATTGATCTGGCGCAGCAGGGCGTGGCCGTGACGCTGCTCGATGAAGACGACACCGTCAGCATCGGCTCGCGCGGCCTGTGCTACGCCAAGCGAACGCTCGAAGTGATGGACCGGCTCGGCGTCGGCGACGCCGTCGTGGCCAAGGGCGTGACGTGGAACGTGGGCCGCACCTTCCACCGCGACACCGAGGTCTTCAACTTCAACCTGCTGCCCGAGGCCGACCACGAGCGCCCGGGCATGGTGAACTTGCAGCAGTACTGGCTCGAGCAGTACTTGGTGGAGCGTGCGCTGCAGCTGCCGAACCTGCAGCTGCGCTTCAAGCACCAGGTTACTCACTTGAAGAGTGATGACGAGGGCGTGGCGCTGCAGGTGGCCACACCCGACGGCAGCTTCAAGCTGCACGCCGACTGGCTGGTGGTGGCCGACGGCGCGCGCAGCCCGATTCGCCGCATGCTGGGTCTGGACATGGAGGGTCAGGTCTTCCGCGACCGCTTCCTCATCGCCGATGTCGTGATGCAGACCGATCTGTTTCCTGGCGAAGCGGCCGAGCGCTGGTTCTGGTTCGACCCGCCTTTCCATCCCGGGCAGAGCGTGCTGCTGCACAAGGAGGCCGACAACGTCTGGCGCATCGATTTCCAGCTCGGCTGGGACGCCGACCCCGAGGCCGAGAAGCAGCCCGAGCGGGTGCTGCCGCGGGTACGGGCGCTGCTCGAGCACGGCCTCGGACTGAGCCGTGGCGAGCCCGCGCCGGCCTTCGAGCTGGAGTGGGCCAGCGTCTACACCTTCCAGTGCCGCCGCATGGCGCGCCTGCGCCACGGCCGTGTGCTGTTTGCCGGCGATGCGGCGCACCAGGTCAGCCCCTTCGGCGCGCGCGGCGCCAACAGCGGCATCCAGGACGCCGACAACTTGGTGTGGAAGTTGAAGCTGGTGCTCGACGGCACGGCGCCCGAGAGCCTGCTCGACAGCTACAGCACCGAGCGCGTGGCCGCGGCCGACGAGAACCTGCTCAACAGCACCCGCTCCACCGACTTCATCACGCCCAAGAGCACCGCCAGCCGCGACCTGCGCAACGCCGTGCTGACACTGGCGCGCGAGCACGGATTCGCGCGCACGCTGGTCAACAGCGGCCGGCTCTCGGTGCCCACGCACCTGGTGGATTCGCCGCTGAGCACAACCGATGCCGATGCCTGGGACTGCGCACAGGCGCCCGGCTCGCCGCTGGCCGATGCGCCGGTGCGGCACGAGGGCCGCGACAGCTGGCTGCTGCGCCACACGGGCGGCGGCTTCGTGCTGCTGATCTTCGTGCCGACCCCCGATGCGCTCGGGTCGGCGCAGCGTGCGCTGATCGACACCCTCGCCGCCGGCGCCGTGCCGGTGCGCACGGTGCTGGTGGCCGAGCGCGAGGGCCACGCGTCGGCGCTGCCTGCGGGTGTGTCGCTGCTGCACGATCATCGCCACCGTGCCGCCCAGCGGCTCGACGCGAGCCCGGGCTGCGCGGTGCTGCTGCGGCCCGATCAACACCTGGCCGCGCGCTGGCGCGTGCCCACGCTGGCCGCCGTGCAGGCGGCGCTGGCGCGGGCCCGTGCGCTTGCGTGAAGATCGCGCGGGATGAAGGGGTCTGCATGAGTCTGCCGCTGAACACGCAAGCGAACTTCCACCGCGCGGGCGAGTCGCCGCGCCACGCCTATTCGCCCGGCGACGAGTTCTACGAGCAGCTCGTCGGCGCGCACCGCGGCCTGAGCGACGAGGCCAGCCGGCTGCTGAACGCCCGCCTCGTGCTGCTGCTGGCCAACCACATCGGCGATCTCGACGTGCTGGCGCAGGCGCTGCACGCCGCGCGGGGCGGCGTGGTGCCGGCCGAACCCACCGAGCCGCCCTCACCCTCAGAGGACACACGATGAACGCTGTGGTTCCCCCTGCCGCGCCCCTCACCGGCTTCGGCAACCACTTCGCCAGCGAGGCCGTGCCCGGCACGCTGCCGCAAGGCCGCAACAGCCCGCAGCGCGTGGCGCGGGGCCTGTATGCCGAGCTGTTGTCGGGCAGCGCCTTCACCGCGCCGCGGGCCGACAACCGCCGCACCTGGCTCTACCGCCGCCAGCCCAGCGTGGTGACGGGTGCGCATGAGCGCTGCGAGCAGCCACTGTGGCAAACCGGCGCCGGTGCCGAGGCGCCCGTGCCGCCCGATCCGCTGCGCTGGCACCCGTTCACGCTGCCGGCCGACGGTGGCACGCGCGATTTCATCGACGGCCTCGTCACCGTCTGCCGCAACGGCGAGCCCGACGCGCAGGCCGGCATCGCCATCCACATGGTGCTGGCCAACCGCAGCATGGCGCGGCGCGCGCTGGTCAATGCCGATGGCGAGATGCTCATCGTGCCTCAGCAGGGCCGCCTCGTCGTCACCACCGAGCTGGGCGTGCTCGAGGCGCGGCCGGGGCAGATCGTGCTCGTGCCACGCGGCATGGCCTTCAAGGTGGCGCTGCCCGACGGCGAGTGCCGCGCCTATGTGTGCGAGAACCACGGCGCCCCGTTCCGCCTGCCCGAGCTCGGCCCCATCGGCAGCAACGGCCTGGCCAACCCGCGCGACTTCGTCGCGCCGGCGGCGGCCTTCGAAGCCGAGGCCGGGCCCTACGAGATTGTGCGCCGCTTCGGCGGCCACAGTTGGCGCTGCAAGCAGCCCGGCACGCCCTTCAACGTGGTGGCCTGGCATGGCAACCTGGTGCCGGTGCTGTACGACACGGCGCACTTCAACACCATCGGCTCGATCAGCTTCGACCACCCCGACCCCAGCATCTTCACGGTGCTGACGAGCCCGTCCGACACGCCCGGCGTGGCCAACTGCGACTTCGTCATCTTCCCGCCGCGCTGGCTGGTGGCCGAGGACACCTTCCGCCCGCCCTGGTACCACCGCAACGTGATGAGCGAGTTCATGGGCCTGGTGCTGGGCCAGTACGACGCCAAGCCCGAGGGCTTCAAGCCCGGTGGCGCCAGCCTGCACAACGCCATGGTGCCGCACGGCCCCGATGCCGAGGCCTTCGAGCGCGCGAGCGCGGCCGAGCTCCAGCCGCACAAGCTGGCCGACACGCTCGCCTTCATGTTCGAAAGCCGCTACCGTTTGCGCCCCACGGCCTGGGCGATGCAGCCGGGGCGGCTCGACACGGCGTATGCCGCCTGCTGGGCCGCGCTGGCCGATCGATTTGATCCCGATTCGGGCGACACCGACCTAAGCAAAGCCGATTCCTGACATGAGCTCCGAACCCGCCTTCGTCCACGCCACCGACGCCACGCACAACCCGGCCCTGCAGAGCTGGGTGGCCTCGGCCAACAGCCCCGACACCGATTTCCCGATCCAGAACCTGCCCTTCGCGCGCCTGCGCCGCAAGGCGCCGGCCGGTGAGACGGCCGAGCCCTGGCGCGTGGGCGTGGCCATCGGCGACCAGGTGCTCGACCTGAAGATCGCGCTCGAGATCTGCCCCTGGCCCAGCGACGTGTCGCTGCTCCTGGAGCCGCTGGCCGCGGGCGATCTGGCCGGCTACATGGTGGCCGGCCGCGCGGCCTGGCGTGCGGTGCGTGCGGCGCTGTCCCAGGCGCTCAGCGACCGCAGCCTGAACGGCCCGTTCCTCGAGAACGCTCTCGTGCCGCAGGCCGAGGTCGAGTACGCG
>JBIJAP010000128.1:0-8513 GCA_044345715.1 Rubrivivax sp. | reverse complement strand
CCTGCCTTGCACGATCGGCGACTACACCGACTTCTACGCCAGCATCCACCACGCCACCGCCGTGGGCCGCCTGTTCCGCCCCGACAACCCGCTGCTGCCCAACTACCAGTGGGTGCCCATCGGCTACCACGGCCGCAGCAGCAGCATCGTCGTCAGCGGGCGCGGGCTGCGCCGGCCGCTGGGGCAGATCAAGCCGGCCGACGCCTCGCCGCCGGTGCTGCGCGAAAGCCGCCGCGTCGACTTCGAGCTCGAACTGGGCGCGCTTATCGGCCCGGGCAATGCACTGGGCAGCCGCGTCGGCATCGACGAGGCCGAGGCGCATCTGTTTGGCCTGGTGTTGTTCAACGACTGGAGCGCGCGCGACATCCAGCCCTGGGAGTACCAGCCGCTCGGGCCCTTCCTCAGCAAGAACTGGGGCAGCACCGTGAGCCCCTGGGTGGTGACGATGGAGGCGCTGGCGCCGTTCCGCGTGCCCTTCACGCGGCCGGCCGATCACCCGCAGCCGCTGCCCTACCTGGACAGCGCTGCGCACCGCGCCAGTGGTGCGCTGAGCATCCAGCTCGAGACCTGGCTGCAGACCTCGCGCATGCGCCAGGAAGGCCAGGCCGGCGAGCGGCTGATGGGCAGCGACACCGCCGAGGCGGCGTACTGGACACTGTCGCAGCTGATCGCGCACCACACGGTGAACGGCTGCAACCTGCGCACCGGCGATCTGCTGGGCACCGGCACGCTCAGCGGCCCGGGGCCGGGGCAGGGCGGCTCGATGCTCGAGCTGAGCCAAGGCGGCAAGGTGCCGCTGACCCTGGCCAATGGCGAGACGCGCACGTTTCTCGACGACGGCGACACCGTCATCCTGCGCGGCCGCTGTTTGGCCGACGGCCGGCGCGCCATCGGCTTCGGCGAGTGCCGCGGAACAGTCATGCCCGCAGACAGCTGAGCACTGCCCGCCCGTTCGGGCTGAGCCTGTCGAAGCCCTGCACGAGCACTTCGACAGGCTCAGTGCGAACGGATACCCCACCCGTTCGGGCTGAGCTTGTCGAAGCCCTGCACCTACGCCCTCACGCCACCTGCGGCTTCACGCGCAGTGCCCACAGCACACCGGCCACCAGCAGCACCACGCCCACCAGCACGCCGGGCGCCGGTGCCTGGCCGCGCAACATCAGCGCATAGGCCAGCGCGGCCAGCGTCTCGAACACGATCAGCTGCCCTGCCAGCGCCGGCGGCAGGCGCTGGCTGGCCTCGTTCCAGCACAGCGTGCCCAGCCAGCTGGCGAACAGGCCGATGGCCAGCATCAGGCCGATGAATTCCCAGGCGCGCGGGCCGAAGGGCATCTGCAGCGCGCCGTTGCCGAAAGCGGCATCGAAAGCCCACAGCAGCGCATAACCCACGGCGGCCATCGGCAGCGTGGCCAGGCCCTGCGCCGTGGCCCAGGCGCTGGGCGAACGGTCGGCATGCGCGCGCAGCCAGTCGGCATTGCGGATGGGGTACCAGGTCCAGCAGGCCACGGCGCCCAGCGCCAGCAAGGCGCCCAGACCATAGCTCACCAGATCAAGCTCGCCCAAGGCCCGCAGCCGCGCGACTTCGGCCTGGTTGACGAAGCCGATGCCGGCGGCGATGAGCGCCAGCGAAGGCGCCAACCGCGCCCACGGCAAGCGGCCGTCGCGTGCCCGCACCGCGGCACCGGTGCGCAGGTTCGAGACGATGGCAATCACCACCGGCAGCGTGCCGATCAACATCGTCGGCAAAGGCCCGCCGGCCATCTGGATGGACGCCGCCAGGCACAGGTAGTACAGCAAGTTGCCCACGGCCGAGAGCTTGAGCGCCTCGATCCAGTCGCTGCGTTCGAACTCGCGCAGCTTCTCGCGCGCCAGCCAGGCCAGCGGCAGCGCAATCAGCCCGAAGGCGAGGTAGCGGCCCACCACCAGCAGCGCCGCCGGGTACTCGGCCAGCAGCGTGGGGGCAATGAACACCAGGCCCCACATCAGGCCGGCAGCGAGCGCGAACAAGGTGCCCGTGACGAGCGAATGGCGAGAGGGGTGCATGAGCAATCCAGCTCCGCGGGCGCGCCGCGGATGCGGGCCCTCACGGAGGGCCGCGATCATCGCATCGGCCCACAATGCACCGCTTCTGCCTTGCGACGGGATGGGTCTGTGAACGTTCAAGCATCTGCATGGCCTCAGGGCCGGCGTCACCTTGTGCGCGCGGCGCTGGCGCTGGCCACCTACCGTGCTCAGCCATCGTGCTCTCGGGGTCACTCAAAGGACGGGGCCTGGGCCGCGGCACAGGACGGGTCGACCGCCTGATCCGCGAGGAACGCCCTGACGATGGCATCGGGGCAGGCGCTGCCGTTCTGGATCGAGTGGCCGCGCGCCGGGAAGTTCACCACCGTCTTGTTGGACAGCGTGCTGGCCACTTGCTGGGCCCAGACCGGCGGCGTCAAGGAGTCGAAGCTGCCGGACAGGATCAGCGTCTTCACTGCAGTCGTCACCGGCAGGAATGCGCTGGCAGGCAGGTCCTTGCGGTAGGGCCAGGCCCCGCAAAGGGCATAGATCGACTGGTTCACCGCCGTCCGGGCCGGCCGCAACGACGGACGAATCTGCAAGACCGAGGCGGCCAGCTCGGCCTCGGTGGTCGTGGCGTTGTCTGCGCAGACGACCGACAAGAGCTGCCCCAAGGTCTCCCCCAGTGAGCTGTCGCCGCTGAAGACTTCGGCAAGGTATTCAGGCGGAGTGCTCGGCACCTGACCGGCATTGACCCAATTCTCCAAGTCGACCACCAGTCTCGGGAAGTTCGTTGGGGAGAAGGCCGCTACTTGCCCCAGAAGGCTCTGGGCCACGTTGGCATTGGCCTCCTTCCCAGGACCATCCTGCCAAAACAGCGGCGTGGCGTTCAGCTTGTCGAACAGGGCCGACACGCGGTCGTCCAGGCCCGGGTACTCGGCCGCGCAGGCGGGCTGCGCCGCGCAGGCGGCGGCCACGGCTGAGAACGCCGAGTCGTAGGCCTGGGCGTCACCCCGCAGCGGAAACACCGCAGGGCTGACGACCGAATCGAGCACCATGGAATCCACGCGGGTGCCATGCCGGCGCAGCACGGCCAGTCCCCAGTTGGTGCCGAAAGACACGCCGTTGAGCACCACCTGGTCGTAGCCCAGAAGACGGCGCAGGTCCTCCAGGTCGTCGGCCATGTCATCGGTCGTGAAGTTGCGAGGCTGCACACCCTGGGCGATGAGGCCGTCTGCGCAGGCCTTGAGCGCCGGCAGCACGATCGACAACTCTGCCGACGGGTCGCGGAACGACTCCGGTGGCCACGGGCGCACAGTCTGGGGGCAGGCCAGCGCAGGCTTGGTGGCGATCGATCCACGTTGCTCGAGCACCACCTCGTCGCGGGGCAGCTTCGCGCCGCCGCTGAAGCCGGGGCTGAAGCCGGCCGGCACCTGTCCCAGAATGTCTGTCCAGGTCTGGCCCGGACCTCCGGTCAGGTAGAACACGGGCGCCCGTGACGACGGCGTCGCGGGCTTGAACACGGCGAACGGGATGCGCACGATCGGGCCGGACGGGTTGCTCCGGTCCTGCAGCACGACCAACTCGCCGCAGCGCACGCCCGTGCCGAGTCGCTGGCTCGGGTGCAGCGTGTAGGGGCAGCGCGACTCGTCCAGCCGCGGTACCTGCGTCGTTGGGGGAGGTGGCTCGGGCGAGTCGGACGAACCACCGCCGCAGGCGGTGAGGCCGAGCGCGACGGCCAAGACGGCGACGCTGGCCATGACGATTCGTGGGCGGGGGACTGCTTGCATGGGAGGGATCTCGCGGAGTTGGGATGTGGTGCGCCTGGAGGCTCGGCCACGCAGACGGCCGCAGTTTCAGGACGGCGCAGGCCAGGCACCAAGCGGTGCGTGCGCCGGTCTCGTCCGGCAATACGGGACGTATCGGCAGGCGGCACCGGCAGCCCGCGCAGGGCGACCCTGCCTGTGCGGCTGCACCACGGGAGTCGGGTCGACCTGCTGATCTGCCGCGACTTCCGCTGCGGGTACGACTGCGGGCCAGTCGCAATAGACGGGCTCGATCCTGCACAGCGAGCGAGGAACGGCTGCCCGCCGCCGACGGCCGCGTCGAAGCTCCACAGCAGCGCGTAGCCCACGGCAGCCAGCGGCAGCGTCGCCAGGCCCTGCGCGGTGGCCCAGGCGCCGGGCAAGTGGTCGGCGTGCGTGCGCAGCCAATCGGCGTTGCGGATGGGGTGCCAGGTCCAGCAGGCCACCGCCGCCACGGCCAGCAGCGCACCCGGGCCGTGTCACACGGGGCACACCTCGCCGGCAGCCTGCAGCCGCGCCTGGCCGTAGGTGGGATCAGGCCAGCGGCCAGTGCGAAGAGGGTGCCCGTGGCGAGGGCGTGGCGCGAAGGCTGCATGCAGGCGGCCGGGCGTGCGACCTGAGCGCCGACACCGGGCCCGTACGGGCTGGCGCCGTTCTGTCACCAGCCCACAATGGGCCTTTGTCGAATCCGCCCGGCAGGAGCCCACCAATGCCGTACGTCCTTGCCCTCGACCAGGGCACCAGCAGCTCGCGCAGCATCGTGTTCAACGAGCGTGGCCACCCGGTGGCGGTGGCACAGCGCGAGTTCACACAGCACTTCCCGCAGCCCGGCTGGGTGGAGCACGACGCCGACGAGATCTGGCGCACGCAACTCGCCACCGCGCAGGAGGCGCTGGCCCGCGCGGGCCTGGCCGCGTACGAGGTGGCCGCCATCGGCATCACCAACCAGCGCGAGACCACCGTGCTGTGGGATCGCGCCACCGGCCGGCCACTGCACCGTGCCATCGTCTGGCAATGCCGGCGCAGCGAGCCGCTGTGCGCACAGCTGCGCGAGGCCGGCCACGCCGAGCGCATCCGCGCGCTCACGGGCCTGGTGGTGGATGCCTACTTCTCGGCCACCAAGCTGGCCTGGCTGCTCGACCACGTGCCCGGCGCGCGCGCCCGTGCCGAGGCCGGCGAACTGGCCTTCGGCACCATCGACAGCTGGCTGCTGTGGCAGCTGACGGGTGGGCGCGCGCATGCCACCGACGTGAGCAATGCGTCGCGCACGATGCTGTTCGACATTCACCTTGGCGAATGGAGCAGCGAACTGCTGGCGATGCTGCGCATTCCGCGCGCCTTGCTGCCGTCGGTGCACGCGAGCAGCCATCGTTATGGCGACTGCGATACGGCTCTGCTGGGGGCGCCATTGCCCATTGCGGGCATGGCGGGCGACCAGCAGGCGGCGCTGTTTGGCCAGGGTTGTTTTGAAGCCGGCCTGGCCAAGAACACCTATGGCACCGGCTGCTTCATGCTCATGCACACCGGCGCGCAGGCGCGCCAGTCGACACACGGGCTGATCACCACCGCCGCGGCACAACCGGCGGCAGAACGGGCCTATGCCTTGGAAGGCAGCGTGTTCGTGGGCGGCGCCGTGGTGCAGTGGCTGCGCGACGGCCTCAAGGCCATCGACAGCAGCTCGCAGGTCGAGGCACTGGCCGCGAGCGTGCCCGACAGCGGCGGCGTGGTCTTCGTGCCGGCCTTCATTGGCCTGGGCGCGCCCTACTGGAACGCGCAGGCCCGTGGCACCATCACCGGCCTGACACGGGGCAGTTCGGTGGCGCACATTGCGCGCGCGGCGGTGGAGAGCATCGCGTTCCAGAGTGCCGCCCTGCTGCAGGCCATGCAGGCCGACGGCGGCCAGGCCTGGCCGGTGCGGCAGTTGCGCGTGGACGGCGGCGCGTGCCGCAACGATGCGCTGATGCAGTTCCAGGCCGATCTGCTGGGCCTGCCGGTGTTGCGGCCGCAGGTCACCGAAACCACAGCATTGGGCGCTGCGTTCCTGGCCGGCCTGGCCACGGGCTTGTGGGCCGGCACGGCCGAACTGGCGGCGCTGTGGCAGCCTGAGCGGCGATTCGATCCGCAGCAGCCGCCCAGTTGGGCGGCTGAGCGCATGCAGGCGTGGAACCACGCCGTGGCGCAGGCCACGGCGTGAGCCCGCTTAGTCGGCTTACTTGATCAGGAAGTCCGACAACTGCTTGCCGGCAGTCAGCGCGTCACGCAGCCATTGCGGGCGCTTACCGCGGCCGACCCAGTTGTTGCCCTGGCCATCGGTGTACTTGGCGGCGGCCGGCGTCTTGGGGGCGGCGGAGGCCTTGCGCTTCTTGCGCTTGAAGGGCACGGCCTCCTTGTCGGCGGCCGGCTGGGCCTTCATCGACAGGCCGAGATCGGCCGCGGAGAGGTTATAGAACTGGATGGCTTCGCGGATGCGCGTCACCACGCCGTCGATTTCGGCGCGGCGTGCCTTGTCGGCTTCGGCTTCCAGGGCCTTGATCTGCTTGACGATCTGGGCGTATGTCTTGGTCATGGGTACTCGTGGCAATGAAACTCCCTGAATGCCACGAATGAACATGGCAACGGCGGGCGGCTTTAGCAGGATGGGTTCGGGAGTTCGAACTTGGCGTTCGGCTCCTTATTCATCCAGGTGACACCTCGGCGCGGCGCGGACCATAACACAAGAGGTGCTTTTCCGGCAATTGCGATTCGTAATGCATGGCGTTCGCTGGCATTCGAGCTCAGGTGTCGACGCGCGGTCTCAGGTCGGGTGTCACGGCACGCCACTGGCGTGGGTCGACCCCGTGAAAGCCGCGCAGTTGCTCGTGAAGCGCCGGGTGGGCCGCGGCCAGTGCCTCGGGGCGTTCGAAGAACAGTTCGGTCGTCACGGCAAAGAACTCAGCGGCGTTGGTGGCGGCATAGGGATCGATCAATCCGCTTTCGCCACGGGTCAGGCGCTGCTGCAATGCCTCGAATTCGGCACTGAACACCCGCGCCCATTGCCGGCGTTGTGCGGCACTGCCGGAGCCAGGTGCGAAACCCGGTGCGCCATTGGCCGTGCCGGTGGCTTGATCGAGCCGGTGCGCGAATTCATGGATCACGACATTGCGGCCATCTTCCGGGTCGGCGGCGCCGGCGATCACGTCGCCCCAGGACAGCACCACCTGCCCTTGCTGCCACGATTCGCCCGACAGTACCTGGCGTTCATCGCGCAGCGTGCCATCGGCCTGCGTGTGCGTGCGCTCGACGACAAAGGCGCCGGGGTAGACCAGCACCTGGCTGAGCCCTTCGAAGCCGCCGTCGCCGCGCCCCAGCAGCAGCAGTGAGGCCTGCACGGCCACCAGCACGCGCACCTCGTCGTCCACGACGAGGCCGCCGCAACCGATGAACGGCACCTCGGCCAGCAGCACCTGCGCGTGCTTCTTCAGCCGCACCTGCACGTCGGCAGGCAGCCGCGCGAATGCCGGCATGCGCTCGCGCAGGACGGCGCGCCAGCCCGGAGGAAACGGTTGGCGCCGCACACGGGCGCGCCGCCAGCGCTGCATCAGCGTCGGGCCGGCGAGCCACAGCCCCGCACTGGCCAGCACGAGCAGCAGGATCAGCGGCAGCATCAGGCGCAAGGGCGCTTCGGCGTCGGCGGGCATTGAGCGAGGTGGGGCGCGGGGGGGCTGGCTTCAAGCCCCTGCAATCCCGGGATGGCGCCAAGGGCTCGTGTCATCATCCGCCGATGATTACCCTGCACTACAACCCCGGTTCCGCAAACCTCGCGGTGCACGTGCTGCTGCACGAATTGGGCACGCCTTTCGACTTGGCCCTGGTTGACCGCCAGATCCAGGCCCAAAAGGCGCCGGCTTACCTGAAGCTCAATCCCAATGGGCTCATTCCGGTGCTGGTGGACAAGCGCGACGGCGTCGAACTCGTGCTGTACGAAACTGCGGCCATCCTGATGCACCTGGCTGACACGCACTCTGCCGCTCGGCTCAGCCCGGCCCTGGGCGGGGCGGAACGCGCCCATTACTACAAGTGGATGGTGTGGCTGACGAATACATTGCAGGCCACGCTCATTCATTACTTCTACCCTGAGCGTATGGTGGCCGATGGCAATGCTGCCGGCGCCGCCGAAGTGAAGTCGCGCGCGATGGCTCGCGTGGGCCTGCTGCTCGAGCAGATGGACGCGCAACTGGCCTCTCATGGCCAGCCCTGGTTGCTGGGCGCCAGTTTCACGGCCGTCGACCCGCTGGCCTGGATGCTCACGCGCTGGACGCGCAGTTTCACCGAACGCCCGGCGCGCGATTTCGCGCACATCGCGGCGTATCAGCAGCGCATGCTGGCGCGGCCCGCGGTGCAGGCGGCCATCGCGACCGAAGGACTGCAGGCGCCGCACGGCTGATCAGGGCTGCGGCGGCCGGCGCTGTTCGTCCCGTCCTTTCCGTTCGGGCTGAGCCTGTCGAAGCCCTCTCGTCAGCCTCGCGCGTCGCGGCAGGCGGTACACGGTGCGGGCGCTAGGTGTGGCGGTCGGTGCTGCGCACCGACTTGCTGTGCTGCTCGCCTTGAGCAACCGTCTTCCATGTCAAGCCGAGTGAAGCGATTCGTCCCAGTGCTGACCCGTCTTGGCGATGGCGTTGAGGACCGTCAGGAGCTTGCGCATGGCTGCGACGAGAGCGACCTTCTTGGG
>JBIJAP010000057.1:0-12526 GCA_044345715.1 Rubrivivax sp. | reverse complement strand
CCCTGGGGCAACTCGCAATTTTTCGCTCCATTGCAAACCGAAGTAGAGCATTGGAGGTGGAAAACTCAATTAAGTTCCTTCAAGAGTCGAACACTACACTAGCTCACCTTGCCGCACCAGCTATGCGCATCGGCGCCGACCCGAGGATCCGCTCAGCGCTGCCGGAGCATCAACCCCCGGTCGCCCGTTTCTCCCGCCAGTGATCGGGTTCGGTCGTGTGGCTTGCTTGCACGGCCGCAGCCGCGCCTAGCGCCGCGACTGCGCCGATGACCAGCACTGCCGGGCTGCCAAGTTGCGGCGCTGCGTCCAGCGTGCGCACCAGACTGCCGAGCGTGCAGCGCGCATGGCGCTGTCGCGCGGTGTGCGCGGCGCTGATCACGGCGGCCGGCGTGTCGTCGGCCAGGCCGGCTGCACGCAGCGGCTCCACGATCTCGGCCACGCGCTGCGTGCCCATGTAGACCACCAACGTCAGGCCGCTGTGCGCCAGCGCCGCCCAGTCGGGGCCCTGGCCACCGGGCTTGGCGTGGCCGGTGACCAGCGCGACGCCCGGCGCGCAGCGCCGGTCTGTCACCGGGATGCCGATGGACGCCGGTCCGGCGATGCCCGCCGTCAGGCCGCTCACCACCTCGACCTCGATGCCGGCCGCGCGTAACGCATCGACCTCCTCGCCGCCGCGACCGAACACGAAGGGGTCTCCGCCCTTGAGCCGCACCACCTGCTCGCCCTGGCGCGCCTCGGCCAACATCAGCCGGTGGATGAAGGCCTGCGGCGTGCTGACGCAGCCGCCGCGCTTGCCCACAGGCACCACCCGGGCACTGCGGCGCAGGTATCGCAGCACGCCCGGATCGACGAGGTCGTCGACCAGCGCCACCGTGGCCCGGCGCAGCGCCCTGACGGCACGCACGGTCAGCAGGTCGGCGTCGCCGGGCCCGGCGCCGACCAGTGTCACGCGGCCGGCTGCGGTGTGGGAGGGGATCATCGCAAGCCTTCAGGTTCAGGAGGTGGCGCGCTGCAGAGGCGCCGCGGCCTGCACCAGGCGGTTCAACGCCGGCAGGCACGAGCCGCAGGTGGTGCCGCAGCGCGTGGCGCGCTGCACGGCGGACAGCCTTGTCGCGGCATCGGCCTGCGCGCAGCCCTGCAAAGCCTGAGCGATGTCGGCCTCGGCCACGTCGTTGCAGCTGCAGATGACGGCGCCGCGCCCAGGTCCGGACGCCGCCGGCGGCTGGCGGCCGCCCGACAAAAGCGCGGCCGAGTCGCGGCCGACCTCGCGGTCGGCTTGCAACCACTCGAACATCCAGCACGCGGCGGCCACGTCGCCGGCGAGCAGGAAGCCACCCAGGCGCCCGGAGTCGTCGATGCGTGCACGGCGGCTGCGGCCGGCGCGGGCATCGGCATACTGGAGCAGCCGCCCCTCGCCCAGGCCCAGCGCGGCAGCCAGCTCGGCCACCGCCGGGGCGCCGGGGTCGGCCGCGGCAGCCAGTTGCAGCCGCAGCCCCAGGCGCTGATCGTCGTCGCGCCCGAAGGGCAGCACGCTCGCGTACGCCCAGGGATGCGCCCCGGCGCCGGCGCGCAGCCGCGCGCGCAGCGCCTCGCGCAGCGCAAGGGCTTCGGCGGCCGGCAGCCACGCGGCCGCCACTAGCTGCCATGGCAGGCGGGCGGGCTCGATGCGCACCGCCGTGTGCTTCAGCTCGGGCTGCTTGGACTGCGGGCACACCGCCGGCAGCGTGAGCGCATTGACACCCGGGGCATTGGCGCCACCGAGGGCTTCCTCGCCCCAGTGCATGGCGATGAAGGCCTGCGCCGGCAGCACACCATCGTCGGCCTGCACGGGCAGCACCAGCGTGCCGCGGCGCGACTTCACCGTGACGAGGTCGCCAGGCTCGAGCCGGCGCCGCGCCAGTTCCTGCGGATGCAGGTCAACCGAGGGGCCGCTGCGGTGCGCCAGCAGGCGCCCGAGCGTACCGGTGCGCGTCATGCCGTGCCACTGATCGCGCAGCCGGCCCGTGGTCAGCGACACCGGGTAGTGCGCGTCGCGCGCTTCGGCCGTGGGCTTCCAGGCCGGCGCGGTGAAGCGGGCGCGGCCGTCGGGCGTGAGGAAGCGGCCGTCGGCGAACAGGCGTGCGCGGCCCGCTGGCTCGGCCTCGGGCGCGGGCCACTGGCGCGGGGTGTCGAGCGCGGCCCAGGTGAGCCCCGTGATGTCGAGGTCGCGGCCGCGCGTGGCCTCGCGATGCTCTAGCCAGACCGCGCGCTCGTCGGGCCAGTCGAACATCGAGTGGCCGGCGTGTTCAGACACGCGACGCTCGGGTAGCAGGCGTTCCAGGCGCTGGGCCACCTCGGCGGCGATGGCCCAGTCGGCACGCGCCTCGCCAGGGGGCGGCACGGCGGCGCGTACGCGGCTGATGCAGCGTTCGCTGTTGGTGACCGTACCCTCCTTCTCGGCCCAGCTGGCGGCCGGCAGCAGCAGGTCGGCGAAGTCCACCGTGGCGGCGGTCCGGCTGGCCTCCTGCACGATGACGAACTCGGCACGCTGCAGCGCGCGCCGCACCAGCGCCTGGTCGGGCAGGCTCTGTGCCGGGTTGGTGCAGACGATCCACAGTGCCTTGATCTCGCCGTCGGCGGCGGCGCGGAACATGTCCATCGCCGCCTTGCCAGGCACCGTCGGCAGCTCGCGCACGCCCCACAGCGCGGCCACCTCGGCGCGGTGGACGGCATCGGCCACCTCGCGGTGGCCTGGCAGCAGATGGGCCAGGCCGCCGACCTCGCGCCCGCCCATTGCGTTGGGCTGGCCCGTCAAGCTCAAAGGGCCGGCCCCAGCGCGGCCGATCTGCCCGGTAGCGAGGTGCAGGTTCAGCAACGTGGTGTTCTTGTCGGTGCCGCTGGTGCTCTGGTTCAGGCCCTGGCACCACATCGACAGCGTCGGCGCGCGCGTGCCGTCTTCATTCAGGCCGGCGAACCAGCGCGCGGCGGTGACGATGTCGGCCGCCTTCAGCCCGCACACCCGGGCCGCGTGCTCGGGCGTGAACTCGCGCACGCGGTCGCGCAGCGCGGCAAAGCCGCTGGTGTGGGCCGCGATGTACGCGGGGTCGATCAGCGACTCCCACAGCATCACATGCAACAGCGCATGGTGCAGCACGACGTCGGTGCCCGGCAGCAGCGGCAGGTGCAGCGTGGCCTCGGCGGCGGTCTCGGTACGGCGCGGGTCAGCGACGATGACGCGCATCGCGGGGTTGCGGGCGCGGGCGGCCTCGAGCCGTCGGTACAGCACCGGATGGGCCCAGGCCATGTTGCTGCCGGTGATGAAGATGGTTGCCGCGTGGTCGATGTCGTCGTAGCAGGATGGCACGCTGTCGGCGCCGAAGCTGGCCTTGTAGCCGGCCACCGCGCTGCTCATGCACAGGCGCGAGTTGGTGTCGACGTGGTTGGTGAACACCAGCCCCTTGGCCAGCTTGTTGAAGGCGTGATAATCCTCGGTGAGCAGCTGGCCGCTCAGGTAGAAACCCACCGAGTCGGGACCGTGCTCGTGCACCAGCGCGGCGATGCGCGTGGCGGCTTCGTCGAACGCCGCGTCCCAGCCCACGCGCGCCAGCGGGCCGCCGCGCGTAGCGCGGCGCATCGGGTGCAGCGCGCGCACCTGGGCCGTGACCTCGGGCGTCACCGTCA
This sequence comes from Rubrivivax sp., assembly GCA_044345715.1. GTDB lineage: Bacteria > Pseudomonadota > Gammaproteobacteria > Burkholderiales > Burkholderiaceae_C > Rubrivivax. The sequence continues at coordinate 8,866 of JBIJAP010000057.1, read as the reverse complement.
GGTTCAGGCTTTGGCCCTTGCTGCAAAGGCGGCCCCGGTTGGCCGGGTGTTCCTTATCGCCGCGCACGCCTGTTATGCGGCCGGCCTCGTGCGACACCACCACGCCGCAGCCCACGCCGCAATACGGGCAGGTGGTCTTGGTCTGCTGCGACATTGGGCGGTCCACGTCAGCCGTGCGTCAGTCGTGCCGGCAGGGCCCGGCCACGGGGGCCGGCAGGTCGAGCGCGAGCGTGGCCAGCTCGCCAGCGTCCAGCAGCACGCGGCCGGTCTCGACGCGGCAGCGGAAGGCCGGCGTGCAACCCACATCGGGTTCGCGCGCACGGCCGTCGGCCAGTGCGATGGCCCAGTTGTGCAGCGGGCAGGCCACATGCTCCGCGCCGACGATGCCCTGGGACAGCGGCCCGCCCTTATGCGGGCAGCGGTCGAGCAGCGCATGCACCCGCTCGCCGCGCGTGCGGAACACCGCCACCGGCAGCCCCGCCGGCCGCGCGACGCGGCGCGCGCCGAGCTCGGGAATGTCGTCGACGGCGCAGACGTCGACCCAGCGCATGTCTTGGGCGACGGCGTTCATGCGCCCTGCTCCGCGCCGACGGCAGGGGTGCCGGCGGGACTGTCCGTCGGGGTGACCTCAGGCGTCAGCGGCGCGAACTGCCGCAGGTCGACCTGCGCCTTCTCGAACTCGAACCACGGGTCGGGCTCGCCGTCCAGGCTGAACTGCAGCTGCGCCCACAGCGCCTGGCGGCCGGGCGCGTCGTCGAGGATCTTCTTCTTGACGTGGTCCAGGCCCACCCGCGCGATGTAGTGGCAGGTGCGCTCCAGGTACCAGCCCTCCAGCCTGTACAGCTGCAGGAAGGCGCCGCTGAACTCGAGCACCTCGTCGGGTGTCTTGACCTTGCACAGGAACTGCGCAACCTCGGTCTTGATGCCGCCGTTGCCGCCGACGTAGAGCTCCCAGCCGCTGTCCACGCCGATCACACCGACGTCCTTGATGCCGCTCTCGGCGCAGTTGCGCGGGCAGCCACTGACCGCCAGCTTCACCTTGTGCGGCGCGTACATGCGCCACAGCGCCCGCTCGAGGTCCTTGCCCATCTGCGTGCTGTCTTGCGTGCCGAAGCGACACCACTCGCTGCCGACGCAGGTCTTCACCGTGCGCAGCGCTTTGGCGTAGGCGTGGCCGCTGGGCATGGCCAGGTCCTTCCACACCGCGGGCAGGTCTTCCTTCTTGATGCCCAGCATGTCGATGCGCTGGCCGCCAGTGACCTTGACGGTGGGGATCTGGTACTTGTCCACCACGTCGGCGATGCGGCGCAGCTCGCTGGCGTTGGTCTCGCCGCCCCACATGCGCGGGATCACGCTGTAGGTGCCGTCCTTCTGGATGTTGGCGTGGCTGCGCTCGTTGATGAAGCGGCTCTGCGGGTCGTCGCGCGCTTCCTTGGGCCAGGTGCTCAGCAGGTAGTAGTTGATGGCCGGGCGGCAGCTGCTGCAGCCGTTCGGCGTGCGCCATTGCAGCGTGCGGTAGACCTCGTCGATGGTCAGCAGGCGCTGTTCGCGGATGACGTCGCGCACCGCCTGGTGGCCGAGGTCGGTGCAGCCGCACATCGCCTTGCTCTTGGGCGCGGCGCTGTAGTCGCCGCCGGCGGTAGCCATCAACAGCTGCTCCACGAGCCCGGTGCAGCTGCCGCAGCTGGCGCTGGCCTTGGTGTGCTCGCGCACGTCGTCCAGCGTGAACAGGCCCTGAGTCTTGATGGCCTTGCAGATCGCGCCCTTGGTGACGCCGTTGCAGCCGCAGACCTCGTCGGTGTCGGCCATCGCGGCCGCCTTGCTGTGGCCCTGGTGGCCGACGTCGCCGACGTTGCTCTCGCCGAACATCAGCCGGTCGCGGATGTCGGCCACCGGACGGCCGTCACGCAGCAGCTTGAAGTACCAACTGCCGTCCGCCGTGTCGCCGTACAGGCAGGCGCCGACGAGCTTGTTGTCCTTCAGCACCAGCTTCTTGTAGACGCCGCCGTAGGCATCGCTCATCACGATCTCTTCGCAGCCCTCGCCACCCATGAAGTTACCGGCGCTGAAGAGATCGATGCCGGTGACCTTGAGCTTGGTGCTGACCTGGCTACCGGTGTAGCGGCCGATGCCGAACTGCGCCAGGTGCGTGGCGCAGACCTTGCCCTGCTCGAACAATGGCGCCACCAGTCCGTAGGCGATGCCGCGGTGCGCCGCACACTCGCCCACCGAGTAGATGCGCGGGTCGGTCACGGTCTGCATCGTGTCGTTGACGACAATGCCGCGCTGGCAGTGCACGCCACAGGCCTCGGCCAGCTCGGTGTTGGGGCGGATACCCGCGGCCATCACCACCAGGTCGGCAGGGATCTCCTGGCCGTCCTTGAACTGCACCGCCATCACGCGGCCAGCCTTGTCCGGTACTAGGGCCTGGGTCTGCGCTCCGATCAGGAAGCGGATGCCGCGCTCCTCGAGCGACTTCTGCAGCAGCTTGCCGGCCACTTCGTCGAGCTGGCGCTCCATCAGCCACGGCATGATGTGTACCACGGTAACCTGCATGCCGCGCTTGCTCAGGCCATTGGCCGCTTCCAGGCCGAGCAGGCCACCGCCGATCACCACCGCGTGGCGGTACTTCGACGCGGCGTCGATCATGGCCTGCGTGTCGGCGATGTCGCGGTAGGCCAGAACGCCGTCGAGGTCGTTGCCGGGCACCGGCAGGATGAAGGGGTGTGAGCCAGTGGCCAGCAGCAGCCGGTCGTAGTCGGCGGTGGTGCCGTCGTCGGTGTGCACCTGGCGCCTGAGGCGGTCGATTCGCGTGACCTTCCTGCCGGCGTGCAGCGTGATGCCGTGCTCGCGGTACCAGTCCAGCGGATTGAGGATGATCTCGTCGAGCGTCTGCTCGCCGGCCAGCACCGGGGTCAACAGGATGCGGTTGTAGTTGGGGTGTGGCTCGGTGCCGAACACCGTGATCTCGTAGAGGTCGGGCGCGATCTTCAGCAACTCCTCGAGCGTGCGCACGCCCGCCATGCCGTTGCCCACCATCACCAGCTTCATCTTCTTCATGGTCGTCCTCAGATCGCCCTCAGAAATACCATCCGACAACGGCCACGACGCGGCCGTCGCGCAGCACCGGCAGCGCCACCAGGGCGTCGAGGCCGTGCGCAGCGGCCGCCAAGCCCACTGCGCCTGGCTCGTCGGCCGCCTGCTCGGCGATCACAGGCACGCAACTCGCCAGGGCCCGGCCCAACGCCCCGATGCCGCGTGCGACCGGCTCGCCGCCGACGTCCAGCGCGCCGGTCTGCTCGCAGAAGCCTTCGCGCCGGCTCAGGGTGCCGCCGTCGGGGTCGGGCAGCCAGCATTCGAAGCGACGCACGATCGGGGTGGCCAGCGCCGACAGGAAGGCCATCACGTAGGTGTCCGGGCCCCGCGTCGAGCACGGGATCGCGAAGCCGCGGTTGATGCCGACCCTGACGGCGCTGTCGGCGCGCAGGAAGCGGCCGCCCTTGCCGAGGTCGGGCATGAACACCGGCAGCCCTGACTGCCAGGCCAGGCCCGGCAGGCCCGTGCCAGGGCGGAAGCTGGTGCGCCGCGAGATGAACTCGAACGCGTCGGCGGTGTTGCCGTAGTAGCCGTCGGCCAGCGTCATGTCCTTGCCGTTGGCCGGATCGTTGTGCCAGACCTCGATGGCACCGGCGTGCGCTGCGTCGTCGCCGCAGAACAGCAGCAGCACCGCGGTCAGCAGATCGCCTGTGAAAATCGGCAGCGCGATGCCGCAGGTCAGGCCCTCGGCAAGCGCGGCCTCGGTGCGACGGAAGTTCGAGCCCTCGAACTTCTGCAGCACGATCGGCCGGCCGCTTTCCCAGGCTTCGCCGGGCAGGCCCTCGCCGCGGCCAAAGCACATGCTGCGGCTCAAGGCGCCGAAGCGGCGTGCCCGACCGTACAGGCCGCCGCCGAACTCCAGTAGCGTGCGCCCGGCATCGGGAACCCAGACCTCGGCGACACGGATGAAGGTGGTGGTCATGCGGGTCCCGTCAGGCGGTGCGCTCGACATGGCTGTGCCGCATGTAGAGGAAGTCGATGACCTCCTTGCGGTACTGCACGTAGCCGCGGTCCTCAACCAGCTCGACGCGGTTGCGCGGCCGCGGCAAGTCGACGCGCAGCACCTCGCCGATCGTGGCGGCCGGGCCGTTGGTCATCATGACGATGCGGTCCGACAGCAGCACCGCCTCGTCGACGTCGTGCGTCACCATCATCACGGTGGCGCCGGTGGTGGCCACGATCTTCATCAGTTCGTCCTGCAGCCTGGCGCGGGTCAGCGCGTCGAGCGCGCCGAAGGGCTCGTCCATCAGCAGCATCTTCGGCTCCATGGCCAGCGCCCGCGCGATGCCCACGCGCTGCTTCATGCCGCCGGAAATCTCGTGCGGACGCTTGGCCGCGGCGTGGCTCATGCCCACCAGGTCCAGCGCCGCCAGCACGCGGTCGTGCAGGGCGGCCTTGCTCTCCTTCTCGCCGAACACGCGCTCCACCGCCAGCAGCACGTTGTCGGTGCAGCTCAGCCAGGGCAGCAGCGAATGGTTCTGGAACACCACGCCGCGGTCTGGGCCGGGGCCCTTGAGCTCGCGGTCGTCGAGCAGCAGCACGCCCTGGGTCGGCGTGGTCAGCCCGGCCACGAGGTTGAGCAGCGTGCTCTTGCCGCAGCCCGAGTGCCCGATGAGGCTGACGAACTCGCCGCGCTGCACCTCGAGATCGATGTCACGCAAGGCCACGAAGGGGCCGCGTTTCGTGGGGAAGGTCATGCCCACGCCTTGGATGCTCAGCATCGGTTTCATGGTTCCTCCCTCCTCAGGTGCCGTGGTCGAAGCGACGCGCCAGGGCCATCAGCATCCACTCGAGCAGCAGCCCGACGAAGCCGATCACGAAGATGGCGATCAGGATGTGCGCGACGTTGAGGTTGTTCCACTCGTCCCACACCCAGAAGCCGATGCCAACGCCACCGGTCAGCATCTCGGCGGCCACGATCACCAGCCAGGCCGTACCCACCGAGAGGCGCACGCCGGTCAGCAGGTAGGGCATGACGCTGGGCAGCAGGATGCGTGTGGCTATCTTCCACTCGCTGAGGTCCAGCACACGCGCGACGTTGAGGTAGTCCTGCGGCACCTTCTGTACGCCAACCGCGGTGTTGATGACCATCGGCCAGATCGAGCAGATGAAGATGGTCCAGATGGCCGCCGGGTTGGCGCTCTTGAAGACCAGCAGGCCGATCGGCAGCCAGGCCAGTGGCGACACCGGCTTGAGCAGGCTGATGATGGGCGAGACCATGCGGTTGAGCGTGGCGAAGCGCCCGATGACAAAGCCAAGCGGAATGCCCACCAGCGCAGCCAGGCCGAAGCCCAGCGCCACGCGCTCCAGCGAGAACAGCACGTTCCAGCCGATGCCCTGGTCGTTGGGGCCGTTGTCGTAGAACGGGTCGGCGAACAGCTTCACCGCGGCCTCCCAGGTGGCGCCGGGTGTCGGGAACGAGCCGCCGGGCGCGGTGAGCAGCGCCCACACCAGCACCAGCAGCGACAGGCCCGCCACCGCCGGCACCACGGCCGCGGCAGTGCTGCGAGCCATCCCCGCCCAGTCGCGCGGCACGGGCTGCACATGGTCGGGCCTGGCGGCGGCAACTGCCGGCAAAGCCGCCGCCCCGGCGGACGAAGGCGCCGCCGCAGCGGCATCGGGCAAGGCATCCAGCCCCACCGGCGGGGCGTGGAACACAGCAGCGACCATGGTCGTTCTCCTCGGTGCGGGGCGGCGCGGCCGTGTCAGGCGCGGACCTTGAACGAATCGGCGTACTTGGCCGGCTCCTTGCCGTCCCAGACCACGCCGTCGATCATCTTGCTGCTGCGCAGGTCGCTCTTCGGGATGTTGACCTTCATCGCCGAGGCCGCCTGCTTGTAGAGCTCGGTCTGGTTGATGGCCCGGGCCACGCCCAGGTAGTCGGGGTGGTCCTTCAGCAGGCCCCAGCGCTTGTGCTGGGTGAGGAACCACATGCCGTCGCTCAAGTACGGGTAGTTCACCAGCCCGTCGTTGAAGAACTTCATGTGGTTCGGGTCGTCCCAGGTCTTGCCCAGGCCGTTCTGGTAGCGGCCCAGGATGCGCTGGTTGATGGCGTCGACGCTGGTGTTGACGTAGCTCTTCTCGGCGATCGTCTCGGCCATCTTGTTCTTGTTCTGCAGGCCGGCGTCGATCCAGCGGCCGGCCTCGAGCACGGCCATGATGACGGCGCGGCACGTGTTCGGGTTCTTGCGCACGAAGTCGGCGGTGGTGCCGAGCGCCTTTTCGGGGTGGTCTTTCCAGACGTCCTGCGTCGTGGCTGCGGTGATGCCGATGCCGTCGATGATGGCGCGGTGGTTCCAGGGCTCGCCGACGCAGAAGCCGTCCATGTTGCCCACGCGCATGTTGGCCACCATCTGCGGCGGCGGCACGGTGATCACCTTCGTGTCCTTCAGCGGGTTCACGCCCACGCTGGCCAGCCAGTAGTACAGCCACATGGCGTGCGTGCCGGTGGGGAAGGTCTGCGCGAAGGTGTAGTCGCGCTTGTCGGCGGCCATCACCTTGGCCAGGCTGGCGGCGTCGACCGCACCCTTCTCAGCCAGCTTCTTCGACAGCGTGATGGCCTGGCCGTTGTGGTTCAGGTTCATCAGGATGGCCATGTCCTTCTTCGGCCCGCCCACGCCCATGTGCACACCGTAGATCAGACCCCACAGCACATGCGCCATGTCCAGTTCGCCGTTGACGAGCTTGTCCCGCACGCCGGCCCAGCTAGCCTCCTTGGTGGGGATGATCTTGATGCCGTACTTCTTGTCGAAGCCCAGTTCGCTGGCCATCACGACGCTGGCGCAGTCGGTCAGCGGAATGAAGCCGATGCGGACTTCGGTCTTCTCGGGCTTGTCGGAGCCCTGGGCATACACCGCCGACTGCAAGCCGGGCACCAGACCCACCGCCGCGGCCCCGGCCGCGGCACCCACCACACGACGACGCGTCATGTCTACATCCTTGATTGGCTGATCCATTGCTGTACCCCTGGTGAGACGGCTGGACAAAGAAAAACGGCGCCTGCACTGGCCCGGCTCCTCATGAAGCCGGGGCGTGTAGACGCCCTCGTCTGGAAGGCCGCTGCCGCCATTGGCCGCTACCTTCGGAGTTCAGAGACCGTCGTTGGTCTCTCTGGCTTGAGTAGTCGCAAACGCCGTGCCAGCGCAAACGGGGCCGTTGGAGGGGTCTCTGCACCGAAAGGCGGCGGAACCGGCAGGCAGCGACCGCCAACCTCAGGCACGAGGGCGCGTCAATGGTGCACTGCCGCGGGCAGCGCCTCTGCGCCGTTCATCCAAGCAGCTCGGCGGCGTCAACCAGCCGCTGCGCCAACTCGGCCAGCTTCAGGCCCTTGTCCATGGCCGTCTTGCGTAGCAGTGCGTAGGCCTCGTCTTCGGCCAGGCCCTGGCGCTTCATCAGCAGCCCCTTGGCGCGGTCGATCACCTTGCGCTGGTTCAGCTGCTGGCGCGCCTCGGCCAGTTCGGTGCGCAACTGGCGGTCCTGCTCGAAGCGGACGATTGCCACGCGCAGCACCGAGGCCACGCGCTGTGGCTGCAGCCCAGCCACGACGTAAGCACTGACGCCTGCGGCCATCGCGCGGCGCATCGGGTCGTCTGCCTCGTCCTCGGCGAACACGACGACGGGACGCGGGTTACGGCCGGACAGCAGCGCCAGGTGCTCCAGCGTGTCGCGGCTTGGGCTCTCGCTGTCGACGATGACGGCGTCGGGCAGCAGTCGCTCGACGGCGTCGTGAATCACGCGCGCCGAGTCCATCACGCCCACGACCTCGTGGCCCTGGGCGATGAGCTCGTCGCGGATCAGGCGCACCCGATGGGCGCCATCGTCGATCAGCAGGACGCGCAGTGGGGCGGCGGGTTCGGAGGGCGGGTGGGGCATGCGAGGGACAGCAGTGCCACCGCTGCATGCAACCTTCGCGCCAAGGTGCCGCTACCCGGACGCCCTCGCCCCGCGCTGCTCCTGCTGTTGCGGCTCAGCCGACGCCCCGTCCCGACCCCGAGCTCAGGGTCCGGACGGCGCGTCGGCCGCCAGCAGGTTCAGTGCCACACCGGCCATTGCGGCGGTCACTGCCGGCATCTCACCCACGGCAGGGTGCAGGCTGAACGACACGCCAGGATGGGCCCGGCGCATCTGGTCCATCAGCAGAGGCAAGTCCTTGCGCACATGACCGCCCGTACCGAGGAACATCGGAAGCACCGACACATGCTGGCAGCCAGCGGCAGCCAGCTCGGCAGCGGCATCGGACAGAACGGGGCTCATGAACTCCAGGAAGGCCAGCCGCACCTGCACGTCGGGGCGCTGCGCCCGCAGCGCGTCGGCCACGGCCTCGAACGGGCCTGCCCAACGTGGGTCTCGTGCGCCATGAGCGAACAGGATCAAGCCTGGCGGCGATGTCGTAGGTCTCATAGTGTCAACGGTAGCGCAGCAAGGCCAGCAATACCCACAGGGTCAAGCCTGAGCAAAGGGGGCCGGCAGCGGCAGCCGAAAGTGAGGCCTGTTCGGCGCCGACTTCAAGCCTTCTTCACCCGGCATGCCGCAGGGCCATGTCCTCAAACCGAGTGGTGCGCCGCCGTTACCTCTGAGAGCCTCGCCGCGACAGGACGGCGTCATTTCGGGCGCCCGAACCGGACACCGAGGAGCGCCCGCACATGTTAAGGGTTGTGGGATGCCTGCCCGGGCCGCGCCACCGAGCATCGAACAGCGATGACCTGAGGGCAGGTGTCGCACAAGCCTCGGGGGAGGAAACCGCGGCGAACGCCACCGTTGGCGTTTATGG